>JAUWKK010000185.1 GCA_030614245.1 Planctomycetota bacterium
AAATTCCTCGAAGGGCTCAAGCCGCTGGCCGAACTTGCCGAGAAGCACAACTCATACCTCGCCATCGAGAACCACGGCAACGCTCTGCTCAACACGCTCGATTCATTCAAGGCGTTCGTCGATATCAACAAGTCGCCCAGGCTCGGCATCGCCCTGGCTCCGTATCACATCCAGGGATTGAAGACATCCGTCGAGAAGGCCATCACCCTGTGCGGCGACCAGCTCTTTTTCTTCTATGCCTGGCAGCGGCAGGGCGGCTCGAAGCAGCTTCCCGGCGTCGGTTCGACCAACATGACGCCCTGGATTCGGGCACTCGCGAATATCAACTACCGGGGATACGTCAATCCTTTCATGCACGGTCATGTGGAGGCGGACGTGATGTCGGCCAACCTTGCAAAAGCACGCGACTACCTCATCGAATGCAGGAAGAAGATTGAAGCGTAGCTCGCTTTACGGCACCGAGAGATACAGATTGGAGATTCAGATGAATGACAAGTGCAGCCGCCGCACGGCGCTGAAAGCAGCGGCATCGATGGCGATAGGAGCGGGTTTGATGGGAGCAGATGAAAGGTCGGCAGAGGCCGCAGATTCGGGCAAGCCCAAGAGGTTCTACAAGGCCGTTGTGAAGGGAATGATCAGGGCGAAGAACGACCTCGAGCGGTTCAAGATCTGCAAGCAAGGCGGGCTCGATGGGGTGGAGGGCTCACCGCTCGGCAGCGAAGCTCAGCGCAAGGCGCAGAAGGCCGCAGCGGATGAGGCCGGAATAAAGATTCACTCGATCATGTTCGGCGGCTGGGGCACTTCGTTCGGGTCGCCCGACGAGAAAGTCATTGCCAGGGGTCTGAAAGGAATGGAAGACGCTCTGCTGACGGCAAAGGCCGTCGGCGCCGATGCCGTGCTGCTCGTCCCTGCCGTATGCAACAGTGGTATAACACAGGAGCAGGCGTGGGAGCGCTCACAGAAGCACGTCCGAAAGCTCTTCCCCATCTGCAAGGATACCGGCGTAGTCATGGCGATCGAGAACGTCTGGAACAATTTCACTTACAAGCTGGATGACTTCGTCCGTTACATAGACGAGTTCGAAAGCCCCTGCGTGAAGGCGTACTTCGACGTCGGCAACCACGTGATCCGCTCGCATATCGCGAAGCCGCAGGACTGGATTCGCAAGCTCGGCAAGCGCATCGTCAAGGTCCATATGAAGGACTACAAGCTGACCGGCAAGGGCAAGGGCGACTGGGCCGATCTGCTGGAGGGCAGCGTCGAATGGCCTGAAGTGATGAAGGCGTTCACCGAGGTCGGCTACAAGGGCTGGTTCACGTGCGAGGTAGGCGGCGGAGGGCTCGACCGAATGAAGGACCTGAGCAAACGCCTCGACAAGATATTCAGCTATGCTTGAGCGCAGCCGGGCGTGGTGTCCGGTTCAGGGCTCTTTTTCGGCATCATGGGGCAGCCGTCAACGAAAGCTAAAGAACGCCCTTTGTTGACGGCACGTCGTCCTTGCGCGGATCGATTCTCACGGCATCGGACAAGCCTCGGGCGAGGGCCTTGAAGATGGCTTCGATGATGTGGTGGCTGTTGTCGCCGCGGATGACGTCTATGTGCAGCGTAATGCGCGCGTTGGTGGCAAAAGCTCGCATGAACTCGCGCGTGAGCTGGACATCAAACGAGCCGACTTTCTCGGTTGGGAAATCGGCGTTGAATGCCAGAACCGGTCGACCGCTGAGATCGATGCTGCACCTTGCGAGCGCATCGTCCATCGGCAGTGCATTGCATGCAAAGCGGACGATACCACGCTTGTCGCCGAGGGCCTCAGCGAACGCCTGTGCCAGCGTTATGCCTACGTCTTCCACAGTGTGATGATCGTCCACGTCGCTATCGCCGGCGGCCGTCACGTCGATATCGAACAGCCCGTGCCTGGCCATCAGCGTCAGCATATGGTCCAGGAAACCAATGCCGGTAGCGATGGCCGACTTGCCGGTGCCGTCGAGGTCGATCGACGCTGTCACCTGCGTCTCACCGGTCTTGCGCTCGACTCTTGCTTTTCGACTTTGTTGAGTCATCGTCATCCCTTCGACTTTCGTTCCGTCTTACCTGAGTTGAACCTGAGTAACTTTCGCCAGTTTATGGCTCTATAGCCAAGGCCCGTTCCATATCCTTATAGTCCCTCTTCTTGCCGAGTAACTCTTTCACCAACGTCACATCAATGAAGCGCATCCTGTGCGCTACCTCGTGAAAAGTTCCTGAAAGCAACTCTTGAAACTTACCCTTATCGCCTACAGGACCGACCAAGAAGATATGACTATTCCACAAGTCAAAAGCGTGTTTCAGTCTTCCCATTGCGTGATGTATGTCGCCTCGAATTTGCACCTCGAAGACATAAGTTGGAACTGAACGCTCGACCCGACGCCAGACCACGTCAAGACGGCTGCTCTCGAGAGCATACTCCTCGTCTGCGACGTAGCCTTGAATCCTGCCAATCTCCGCCAACTGTGCTTTTACATCGTCGTGGTCAAGTGTTGCGGGCTGCGCTGGGGCTGTCAGTAGACTCGTGGGCTCAGGAACGGCTTGGCTGTGCGGGGCCAAACCTAACGCAACCCGCGCTGTGTTGACTTCTTCAATCGGATAGCATTGAAAGACCATCCTGGATATCATTTGCAGATCATGGGAAGTGTACCTGTCAGATTTCCAGAGACTGGGAGGAAGACAATGCTCTACGTCGAACTCGAATCGTAGTGGCCAGAGCACCTTATTGCGCTTCACCTCCTCCGGCCAAAGGGGCACGTTCTGCTTGAACTTCGTCACCACGTGTCCGAACCCGACGATACCATGCACAGGCTTAGAGACGTAGAAAAGCACCCCATCACCTTCACGTAGCATGTTCCACAAAGATGCCATCTCTCGGAAGTTCTTCAATCCCCAAATATTGTTGCTCTCGAAGGCTACTTTCCAGTTTCGCTGCGTACCGACCATTAGCCAGAATTGCTTCATTCTCATTCTCTTCCCGTTTGTCTCCGTAGGTGTGTTCAGAATCAGCGCTATAAGTTGCCGGTTCTATTGGTGACCGATGGTATCTCCTCTGGAGAAGGCTCCCGACCACCAGTATAATATGCCCGGCGCGCAATGGTGTCAAGAGAACCTCCGGGCTGGGCTTAACATATCCGCCTCGCCGCTCGGTCATTCCCCTCGCAGTATGGCTTCTACGGCAGCGACCAGGGCATTTAGCTCATCCCGTGTCCCGATAGTGATCCGCAGGCAGTCGCTCAAGCGCGGCTTGTCCCAGTAACGCACCAGGATGTTGCGCTGCACAAGTTCTTCGTAAATCGTCCCGGCGGGCACGGCCGTGCAGCGGACCATCACAAAGTTGGCCTGCGATGGAATGACCTCGAAGCCGAGCTCGGCCATCCGGGCGGAGAGCCAGTCGCGATCGGCTCTGATCCTCTCGACGTTCGCACGCATGTGCTCGCCGTCGAGCAGTGCGGCTGCGCCGGCGGCCATGCCCAGGCGGTCGAGGTTGTAGCTGTCCTTCACTTTCGTCATTCCGGCGATGAGCTCTTCGTCCGCGATGGCCAAGCCTACACGGGCGCCCGCCAGAGAATAGCTCTTAGACAGCGTCCGCAAGACGATGACGTTGTCCAGGCGGCCCGGCAATTCGAGGCAATTCGTATCGGCAAAGTCGGCGTAGGCCTCATCGACGACGAGCACGCCGCTGATGGCCTCGGCCGCATCGGCCACGTCGTCGGGGTCGAGAGAGGTGCCGGTCGGGTTGTTCGGGGTGGACAGGAACGTCAGCTTCGCGCGCGGCTGCGCGATGCCGGCCGGCATCGAGAAATCGTCGGGATATTCCACGTAAGTGATCCGGGCGTTCTGGATTTCAAGGAGCGTCGTATACAATCCATAAGATGGATTCGGCACGACTGCAAGCTCCCCCTCGCCCACGAAGCTGCGCACGGCTATAGTGAGCAGATCGTCCGAGCCGTTGCCGACGAGTATCATCTCCGGCGTGACGCCGAACACCGTGGCGGCGGCTTCGCGGACGGGAGTCGACATCGGATCTGGATATAGCCGCAGCGTGGGGTCGAGCGCATCCCGAACGGCTTTCAGAACGCGCTCCGAGGGCGGGTAAGGCGTCTCGTTCGTGTTCAGCTTTATCACGCCCGGCGCTCTGGGCTGGATACCGGGCACGTAGCCCTGCATCTTCTCGATGTTCGGTCGGAAGTAACTCATTCGGCGTTCTCTGTTTTGCGCCTCACTTCTTCTTGATTTTCGTCTCATCGGGCTCGGGGAAGCGTATCTTCGCCGACGCCACGTGTGCGGCGAATCCCTCCGCAACGCCGATCTCCACCAGGTGATCGAGCACCCCGCGAAGCGCTGCGGGGGTGTACTCGATTACGGCCGTCTTGCGGAGGAAGTCGTTGACCGACAGCCCGGAGAAGAACCGCGCGGTGCCGCCCGTCGGCAGGATGTGCGACGAGCCGGCGATGTAGTCGCCGACGACCTCCGGCGTGTGCGGCCCGACGAAGATCGCGCCCGCGTTGCGAAGCTTCGGCGTTACATCCTGAGGCTGAGCGGTGATGACCTCGATGTGCTCGGGGGCGATCCTGTCGGCGATCTCGATGCACTCATCGAGAGTCTCGACAACGGCGATCAGACCGTAGTTCTCGAGCGCCTCTGCGGCGACAGCACCGGTCGGAAGCTCCTTGATCTGCCGGTCGAGTTCATCTGCCACAGCTTCTGCAAGCTGTTCCGAGGTCGTCACGAGAATGGCGGACGCCATCGTGTCGTGCTCGGCCTGGGAGAGCATGTCGGCAGCGACGTAGCTTTCGTTCGCCACCGCATCGGCTATTATCAGAATTTCGCTTGGGCCGGCGAACATGTCGATGTCGACGTATCCGAAAACCTCCTTCTTCGCGAGCATTACGAACAGGTTCCCCGGGCCGACGATCTTGTCGACGCGCTCGACAGTCTCGGTTCCGAATGCCAGGGCGGCGATACCATGCGCTCCGCCCACGCGATAGACTGCATCGGCTCCGGCTTCCTTCGCGGCGACGAGCGTAGCAGGCGAGACGGCGCCGGTTTTTTTTTTTTTGTTCGTTAGTACAACTAGATCTACACCGGCCACGCGCGCGGGCACCACGGCCATGACTATCGTTGATGGATACGCACCCAGCCCACCGGGCGCATACACCCCCACGGACTTCAGCGGCCGGTAGATCGTATCGATCGTTGCCCCCTCGCGTTCTAACTTGTGACGCCCCTCGATCTTTATCGTCTCCTGGTACTGCTCGACGTTCTTGATCGACTGGCGGATCGCGTCGATCAGTTGCTCGGAAACACCTTCGTAAGCCGTATCGATCTCGTCCTGGGTGATTTCGAGCTGCTCCGCCGTGAGTTCGCAGGCGTCGATCTGGCGGATGTACTCGAGCACGGCCTCGTCGCCATCCTTGCGGACGTCCTCGACGATCTTCCTGACGACCTCGCGCGGGGTGAGCGGCTTGCCGAATATCTGCCGGGTTCGCCGCTCCGCCGAGGGTGACGCCGCCCGCTCAAAGGTTTCAAGCCGCCTGAGTATCCGCCCGATAGCGGCCTCAAATCCCGAATCCGCGGCCTTGACGATCTCTATCATGCGTATTCCCCGAGAATAAACTTTCCGAATCTATCAAACGGCATCGAGCATAAGCCGGTCAGCCGCATATATTGCGGATGAAGTTCCCCAGCATCTCGGCCCCGCGCGGGGTGTGCGCGACTTCCGGATGGAACTGAACGCCGTAGAAGTCGCTCGATCTATGCTTAACCGCCGCGTGCGGGCAGGTGTTCGTTCTCCCGACCACCTCAAAACCGTCCGACAGGTCAGAAACCTGATCGCCGTGGCGCATCCAGACGATCATCTCCTCGTCAAGCCCTTCAAACAGCGGCGATGACGTATCGGCCCTGATCTCGGCGCGGCCGTATTCGCGTGCATGGGCGGCAGTCACCTTCCCGCCGAGCATCCGGCACGAAAGCTGCATCCCGTAGCAGATTCCAAGCACGGGGATGCCGAGCTCAAGTATTTCGCGGTAGAACTTCGGATCTGATTCATCGTAGACACTGGCCGGCCCGC
>JAUWKK010000322.1 GCA_030614245.1 Planctomycetota bacterium
GCCAGCAATTCTTCGCCAGCCCGAGCATTAAACACATCCTCACATTCGCGGCGCATAAGATACCCCATTAGTTGGGGTCATACTCCCGAACTGCCGCTCATTGTTGAAACATCCGCCCCCAACCGCTATAATCCCCTCGCGATTGCCCGCAGTAAGCGGGCGGATGCGGCGGTAATTAATCGAATGATAGTCTTGGGCATTGAAACTTCAGCCTCGATTGGAACCGTCGCTTTGACCGACGGCGGGGGCAGAGTTCTGGGCGACTGCACGTTCACGGCCGGTCTTGCCCACGGCGTCGAACTTCTGCCGGCCATTGATCGGGTCGTCAGACAGTCCGACACAGATCGAGCCTCGATCGAGTTGATAGCCGTCGGCAGAGGCCCGGGCTCTTATACCGGCACGCGAGTGGGCATTACGGCTGCAAAGACGCTGGCCTGGGCGCTCGGTCGGCCGGTCGTCGGCGTGATTTCGCTCGATGCGATCGCCGCGAATGCATCTGTGGGGCAGGCTTTCAGCCGGCCAATTAAATGTAGGGGCGGTTCGCGAACCGCCCCTACGGCTGCTCCACATTCACGCCCGTCGGGGCCCGCCAGAATCGCGGGCAGGCGCGTGCATGTTGTCATCGATGCCCGGCGGCAGCGCGTCTACACGCGCAGCTATCAATGCGCAGACAGCCGCTTGCAGCCGGTTACGGCCCCGGCCGTGCTGTCCGCCAGCCAGGTGGCCGATCGTATTCTGCCCGGTGACGCCGTGCTGGGCGACGCTATCACCAGATACGCCGATGTGTTCAACTCGACACCCGGCGAACTGCTCGACGAGTCGCTCTGGCAGTCTCGGGCTGTCACAGTCTGCCGCCTGGGGCTCGAACAGTATAACGCCACCGGCCCCGACGGCATCCATGAACTAGCCCCGTTATACCTGCATCGGCCCGAGGCCGAAGAACTCTGGGAGAAGCGCCACGGTGGACGCGACGAGACTGTGGGCTGAAATCGACCTCAGCGCGGTGGCGTTCAACCTCCGCCAGGTGCGTAGCTGCATCGGGACGGGTGTCGACATCCTCGCCGCCGTCAAGGCTGATGCGTATGGCCACGGAGCCGTCGAAATCGCTCGAGAGCTGGTCCGCTGCGGTGTCAATATGCTCGGTGTGGCAAGCGTCAGCGAAGGAATCGAACTGCGCGAGGCGAAAATCAGCACGCCCATACTTGT
This sequence comes from Planctomycetota bacterium, assembly GCA_030614245.1. Lineage (GTDB taxonomy): Bacteria > Planctomycetota > PUPC01 > JABMSA01 > JAUWKK01 > JAUWKK01. Next base: position 1,207 of record JAUWKK010000322.1, read on the forward strand.
CCTGGGAGCCACGCTCCCGGGGGATGTGCCCGCAGCCATACGCCACTGCGTCACTCTCACGCTGTCGCCGTCGGATATCCTTCCGGTGATCGCAGCCGAAACCACGAGGCAGGGCCGCCCCGCCAAAGTACACTTGATGGTCGATACCGGGATGGCCCGTATCGGCGTCGAAACATCAATGACCGCCGAGCTGGCCCGCCGGGTGCAGCGGACGCCGGGCGTTACACTCGAAGGCCTGGCCACACACTTCCCGCTCGCAGACGGCGAAGACCTGGACTATTCTAAAGCACAGTTAGTGGTTCTCAACGATATACTCGAGTCGCTTGCCCGCGAGGACATCCACCCGCCCCTGCGCCACGCGGCGAACACATCGGGCCTGGTGCTTCTTGACGATTCGCACCTGACGATGGTTCGACCTGGGCTTTCGCTGTATGGTATGTATCCCTCCGCGGCCGTGGCAAGGCGGCTAGAACTCCGCCCCGCGCTTTGTCTCAAGACACAAATCGTCTACTTGCGCGACGTTACGGCCGGCACTCCGGTAGGCTATGGGCACAGTTGGACGGCCCCGAACGATACTCGCATCGCCACGCTGCCGGGCGGATACGCCGACGGCTACAGCCGCCTTTACTCGAACCGCGCAGATGTGATCCACCGGGGCCGCCGCGTCCCGGTTGTCGGGCGGGTATCAATGGATTATATCACCGTCGATCTCGGTCGCGAGGCCGAAGCTGCCATCGGCGATACCGTCACGCTGATCGGCCGGGAAGGTGATGCTTCGATCACGGCCGAAGAGATGGCCGAATGGCGCGGCAGCATTCCGCATGAGGTTACCTGCTCGTTGGGAGCACGTGTCAAGCGCATCTACGTGCGCAGCGGGACGCACCCGCCTGCAGGACGGGCAGGGAGGTTGGTGGAGGTGTGATTCCAACCCGGCGAAAGCTCCTCTCGGCAATCGTTCTCGTCGCTCTGCTGGCGAGGGTCGGCTTCGTTGTGACGCGCGAGGACCGGTATTTTTTTCCCGATACGCGCCAGTATGCCGGCATCGCTCTGAATCTACTCAATGACGGCAGCCTTTCGTTCGACGATGACCACCGCGCGTGCAGATCGCCGGGTTACCCGGTATTTCTCGCCATCTGCTTCGGAGCCTTCGGGGAAAGCCGTCTTGCCGTCAGGCTCATCCAGGCGGTCATCGGCGCGGTTACGTGCCTGATAGTCTACGCCCTCGCTCGCGAGGTTTTCGACGAGACCACCGGCATACTGGCGGCGGGCGCAACGGCTGTCTATCCATTCTTCGTGTTCTACACCGGGCTGGTGCTCACCGAGACGCTCTACATTGCAGCTCTGGCGGCGATGCTGTTGGCGATGCAGCTCTCTCAGCGCTCGCGCTGGTGGCTGCTCGCGGCGGGGATGATCGGCGGCGCGGCGATACTCATCCGCCCCGCGACGCTCCTGTTGATGCCTGTGCTTGCCGCAAGCTGGATGCTGAGACGCCCGTTCCGCCGCCGTATGCTCGAGGGATTGGCCGTCGTGGCCCTCGCGTGGCTCTGCCTGGTGCCGTGGATCGTGAGGAACTACCGCATTTTCGGCCATTTCGTCCCGACGACGCTCACGACCGGCCTGTCGCTGTATGAGGCCAACTCGGCCCACGCGGACGGCGGCCCGGCCATCGACAGAATCCCTCTCGAAGGCGAACACTTGACGGAGTATGACCGCGACATGTATTATCATGGGCAGGCTACGCAATGGATTCGTGCGAATCCCCGAGCGTTCCTCCGGCTGGCCGCTGTCAAGCTGGGGCGGTTCTGGAACGCCGTGCCGAACGATCCGAACCACCGCTCCACCGGCCTGATGGCCGTGAGTGTCTTGAGCTGCGTCCCAGTGATGGTCCTGGCGGCATTCGGCGTAGTTCTTCATCGTGGTCGCTTCCGCGAACTGGTGTTTCTGCTGGCTCCGGCGGCTTATTTCTCGCTGCTGCACACGATATTCGTGGGTTCAATCCGCTATCGTGCTCCGGTGATGCCGTTCCTGATCATTCTGGCGGCCGCTGGCGGCGTACAACTGGTGAGACGGAGATTTACGGGAGCCGGCTGAACATTTTATGAAGCTTTCTGTGCTGATTCCCGTCTATAATGAAGAGGCCACGCTGGCCGAGCTGGTCGAGCGTGTGCTCGACGTGGATATCGACAAAGAGCTGATAATCGTCGACGATGCCTCGACGGACGAGACGCCGCGAGTATTGGCGAATTTGAAGGAGAAGCACCCGGAACTGCGGACGCTGCGGCACGGAGCCCGCCGCGGCAAGGGTGCCGCACTCCGCACCGCCCTGCAGGCCGCCACCGGCAACTGCATCCTCGTGCAGGATGCC
>JAUWKK010000143.1 GCA_030614245.1 Planctomycetota bacterium
CCATTCCTCTACCGAAGCACATGCCCCGTCCGAAGCCCATTACACGGCCAAAGCCAATTCCACGTCCAAAGCCCATTCCGCGGCCGAAGCCTCTACCAAACCCCATTCCCGGTCCAAAACCGCCCCAGTATCCCATCCCTCCAACGGGGTTCATGAAGCCGGGCGTAGGGTATCCGGCACAATAGCCGGCCGCCCTGCCAGTCATAGGGCCCATTCCCATCGGGCCGGTTGCATCTCCTCCAGGCATTGTGTTTCCTCCTTACAAAAAGGCACATAGGTGTTCGCAAATCGTTCAGGCCCACTGGCCTTCAACGTCAGCGCCATCGGTAAAGGACAGCTCTCCGGCCTTGAAGCGCTCGATAGCCTGCTCAACAGTGCCATCGACTCCGGTGCAGATTTTTATGCCTGCGGCGGCGAGCGTCCGAAAGGCGTTGGGGCCGCAATGGCCCGTCAGGACTACGTCGGCTCCTAACTCCGCGACATTGCCCGCAGCCTGGACGCCGGCCCCCTGCGCAGCGTGGAGATTCTGCGAGTTGTCGGCAGCCTGCCAGGCGCCGGTGTCGGTATCCATAACAATGAAGTACCTGGCACGTCCGAAGCGGGGGTCTACCAGGCACGTTACCACGTTGTCTTGAGCCGTTACAGCAACCTTCATAGTGATTCTCCTCGTGTGGCTATCGGGGCCTTTGTGGGCCTCGCCGGAAGCGCCGCCGCCAGCCCCGGCCCCGGCAGCCGGGCATGCACAGCCTTGGGTCCGACAGGCGCCCCTCGATAAAGGCATCCAGCACCTCGTCGATCCCTCCACTGACGAAGGGGACAACCGTGATGCCTGCGCCGGAAAGCATTGCGAAAAGCGGCCGAGAGACCGCCCCGCAAACCAGAACGTCAACCTTCAATTCTATCAGCGCGGCTGCCCGCCGTGGAATGGGAATTTGGTTTATCGCTTCCTCCGCGCGGGCAACTTCAGTGCCATTTTCGAACTCCACCAGCAGCAGCCGCTGAGCCGTGTCGAAGACGGGCGATATTCTATCATTCCAGGTTGGCACGGCAACCTTCACTTCTCTCTCCTTCTGCTGTTCACAATCGCAAAGGCCGTGCCACTTCCGAATAGATTTCCAAAGATGGCCATAACATATTAGTTTGCTGCTAGTTAATGGCAGTCTATTGATCAGCGGTGCAAGCAGGTAGGGTTGCGGAGTGCGACTCTGCCAGAGATCGAGGGCCGCACCCGTGCGACCCTATGGCCGGGATGAGCGGCCATCCGTCTTGGGCAGTTCGATACCGAGCGACTTGACCTTGCGGAACAGCGTGCTCTTGTGAATCCCCAGTTCCCTGGCTGCAGCAAGGCGATTCCAGCCGTTGCGCCTGAGCGCATCGAGGATGAGTTGCCGCTCGACCTCGGCGAGCGTCCCGGCCGGGCCGGCAGATGCATGTAGCGGCAGGGCCGTTTGCCGGGCCGGATGAAGTTCCTCCGGGAGGTGATGCACCTCGATCATACCACCGGCACACAATACGAACGCGTGCTCTATGATGTTCTCCAACTCGCGGACGTTGCCGGGGAACTCGTGACGCATCAAAATGGCTATGACCTCCGGTGAAACCCCGGCAACGTCCTTGCTGCGGAGGCGATTGAACCGGGCTACGAAGTGGTCCACCAGCAGCGGTATGTCATCTCTGCGCTCCCTCAGGGGCGGCAACGCCAGGCGCACCACGTTGATTCGATAGAACAGGTCCCGGCGAAACTTATCTTTCTCGACCATCTCGGACAGATCGCGGTTGGTAGCCGCGATTACGCGCACGTCCGCGTGAACAGTCTGGGTTCCGCCCAGCGGCTCGAAGGTGCGCTCCTGAAGAACTCGCAACAGTCGTACCTGCATCGCCGGGGAAACATCACCGATTTCGTCGAGGAAGACCGTGCCCCTGTCGGCCAGCGCGAAGCGGCCCGGCTTGTCGCCGCGCGCACCCGTGAACGCGCCGGCCTTATAGCCGAACAGCTCTGACTCGAGCAGGGTGTCGGGCAGCGCACCGCAGCTTACCGCAACAAAAGGCCCGTCCTTACGCGGGCTGAGGTAGTGGATCGCCCGTGCGAACAGCTCCTTGCCGGTGCCGCTGTCGCCTTGAATCAGCACGGTGGTGTCGCTGGCGGCTATCTCGGGAAGGATATTGAACAATTGCTGCATGCGGTGATTCTTGCTGATGATATCGGCAAACGTGTGGCGGCGGGCGATTTCCTTGCGAAGCTCCTCGACTTGGCTCAGATCGCGGAACGTCTCTACCCCGCCGATGACCTCGCCGTCGCCGCCTCTCAGCAGCGCCGTAGAGATGCTGATGGGTACACGGTCGCCGTCCGCATTGATAATGTAGATCGCGAGGCTGCTGATGGGCTTGCCGGTGTCCATCGTGTGCCGCAGTGCGCAGTTCCCTTCGCAAATGCTGGCGCGGAAGACGTCGCAGCACGGCTTGCCGACGGCCTCCTCGCTCGGGATGCCCGTTATCTGCTCGGCAGCCCGGTTGAACCACGTCACCCGCCACTCCAGATCGACGGTGAACAGGCCGTCGGTGATCGAATCGAGAAGAGTCGCAACCTGCCCGGGCGACAGCGAGCGGAACGAGCCGCCCGAGTTGTGTTCATGTTCGTTCATCGCAGCTTACTCCTGCGGGATGGCTCAGACGCGACGACAGAACGGTGGGACAGGCATCTTGCCTGTCTTTTCAGGCTGGAAGCCTGACCCACATTGCCATAGTACCAAGAGTTGTTGACCGATACCAGTCTGAAAGCCAGTGGGACAGGCATCTTGCCTGTATTTTCAGGCTGGAAACCTGACCTACCGCTTGACAATCACAGCGAATTGCGCTAATGGAGTAACAGCAGCGGCGGTTTCAGCCAAAGGTGGGACAGGCCTCTTGCCTCTATTTTCAGGCTGGAAGCCTGACCTACATCCGTTCCACGTACAGGAGAAGCCCGACTATGTCGATTAAAGGTCAGACCTGGAATGAGTCTGAGGTGTATTCGGACCCGATCACGCTGCGGAAGGTGCGGCGCGTGACAACTCAGGGGCAATACAACAACACGCCGACTTATCACACGAACACGGCGTTCACTGCGGACGGCGAGTTCGTGATCTTCGCCTCGGCGCGCCACGGCCGTAGTGCCGTCTATCGCTGCCACGTCCCGACGGGGGATATAACCTGCCTGGGCGAGCCGGTTGAAGGCCTTGGCGGACGGGGCTCGGTGCATGGAGTATCGCCCCTCACAAGGGGGCTCGTCGGCGATGGGAAGGGCGTCTCAATGGCAATGTGCGTGGCGCCGAAGAGCCGCTGGGTTGTGTTCCCTTCCGGCCGCGAGATCCGCGCCGTCCACGTCGATACGCTGGAAGAACGAACGCTGCTGGTGGCCGACGAAGACCGTCTTGCCGGTGTGGGGCCTGTCGACCCGGATGAAACGCACGTGCTGATCGGTTCCGGGCCGGCCCATCCGCAGATTCTTGCCGGCGAGCGCGTTACAAAGACTCTCGGCGAATGCGTGCCGCCCGAGGAGCGCCTGTATCAATTGCACCGTGTGCCTCTCGATGGTGGCGAGCCGGAGCTCTTCCTCGAGGAGACCGGCATCTCAATGGGGCACGGCCAGTATTGCCCCACCGATCCTGACCTGCTGTTGCTCGATCGTAACGAACCCAACTTGCCGCGGGAGGAATTCGTCAGCAGGATCTGGACGCTCAGGATATCGACCGGCAAACTGACGCCACTCGCGCCGAGGGACAAGAATCCGTTCCAGATACACGCCACCTGGACCTGGGACGGGAAGCACGTGATCTATCACGGCGAAAGCGCCGAAGGCGACTACCACCTCGTGGACGAGGCGCAAGGCGGAATCGATTTGCGCGACTTCCGCCATGGCTGGTACGTCGGCGTCATCAGCCCCGATGCGGAAATCCTTAGAGAGTACTGCTTCCCGATGGGCATGTATTACGGGCACGTGGCCGCGATGAAGGGCCGTCCGGCGATCATCCTCGACGGCAACGTGACGCGAGACATGCTGCTGTGGCTGTACTACGATCAAGACGAGCCGCGCATCGAGATCATAGCCCGCCATGACACGGATATCCCGAGCATGCCGGGCCAGTACGGCCACGTTCATCCGCAATGCGACCCAACCGGACGATACATCGTGTTCAACTCAGCACCCAGGCGCTTCATCGAACGAAGCCGAAGCGACGTTTACCTCGTGGAAGTGTAAATAACAATCGATCTTTCCAAAACAGTCTGACAGGAGCAGTTTTATGGGACGCACAGCCGAGAATCTCTTTAATGTGATCGACTACGGAGCGGCAAAGGACGGCAAGACGAAGCACACCGCCGCGATTGCCGATGCGATCCGCGCGTGCAGCGACGCCGGCGGCGGGACGGTCTACTTCCCGCCGGGCGATTACCTGACCGGGCCGATCTGCCTCAAGAGCAATCTGACGCTGCGCGTGGAAGCCGGTGCAACGATCCGCTTCGTAAGGAACTTCGAGGATTATCCGACCGTGCAGAGCCGCTGGGCAGGACGGGAGCAGCATGGCTTCTGCCCGCTGGTCTATGGCGTGGACCTGGAGAACGTAGTACTCACCGGCCGCGGCGTGCTCGACGGACAGGGCGAATACTGGTGGAAACTTGCCGGAAGAGACCGGGATGACTATCCGGATGCCCTGAAGCGGCGACACGCCGAATTCGCCGAGTTGAACAAAAAGGTCTTTGATATAGATACGCACCGCTTCGGCCGCCCGCCGCTGGTGCATCTGAGGAACTGCCGCAACGTCCTGCTCGAAGGGCTCACCCACAGGAACTCGCCGTTCTGGAATACGCATCTGGTCTACTGCAAGAATGTCACCGTCAAGGACATCAACCTGGAGAATCCGCCGGGCGCGCCCAACGGCGATGGGCTGGACATAGACTCCTGCCAATTCGTCCGCGTCAGCAATCTATACGCGGATGTCAACGACGACGCGATCTGCATAAAGGCCGGAATGAACGAAGACGGCCGGCGAGTTGGGATACGCAGCGAGAATATCGCTATCACCAACTGCACGATCCAGCGCGGTCACGGCGGTGTCGTCATCGGCAGCGATACATCCGGCGGGGTGCGTAACGTGGCCGTCTCGAACTGCATTTTCATGAACACCGACCGAGGGGTGCGGATCAAGTCTGCCCGAGGCAGGGGCGGCGTTGTTGAGGACTTGCGGTTCACCAACATCATCATGAAGCACGTGGTTTGCCCGTTCGTGATCAACAAGTACTATGGCACCGATGTATACAGCCCCGCTGAGCCCGTCACGGTGGAGACGCCCGTCTTCCGCAATATCCACTTCGATAACATCACCGCGCGTGACGTCCGCTCGGCCGGGTTCTTCGCGGGCCTGCCGGAGCGCCCCTTCGAGGGCATCACGCTCAGCAATATCGCCATCGAGGCGACGCGGGAATTGTTCAAGGACCGCGACTCCGTCAGCGACGGCCAGTACATGAACGAGGTCCCGGCGATGGCCCGGAACTACGAGCCGATCCACGGCTTTTTCTGCCGCAACGTGAACGACGTGCAATTCACCAACGTCCGCGTCGAGACGAGAGAAGGGCCGGCCATGATCTTCGAGAACGTCGGGAACCTCGACATTCAGGGTTTCGGCGCGGTCGGGCCGCACGCCGACACACCGGTGATCACAATGGAAGACACAAAGGGCGCGTTTGTCAGTGGGTGTACTTGCCCGGAAGGAACTTCGACGTTCCTCCAGGTCAAGGGATCGCAGACCAGTGACATCTCGATCGGCGGCAACCGCCTTGGCGCAGCCAGGAAGGCGGTGGAAGGGTCCGGGGATGTTCCGCCGGAAGCTGTATCGGGTGCATAGGAATGCAACGTACCCACGGCGTTGCCGTGGGCTTTCTTAGTCCGCCCCTGACGGGGCTGCGGACGCCGGCTGGACGGGACTGTACCGGCTGACGACGATGACGGCGGCTATACCTGCATCATGTCCTTCGATTTCAGTTCGAGGGCATCGTCGATGCCCTTCTCAAACTTGCCGGTCAATTCTTGAACTTCGTCCTTAGCCGTGTACGCGTCATCTTCCGCCATTGAGCCGTCCTTCTTCTCCTTGTCGATGGCCTTGTTGGCGTCTCGACGGATGTTGCGTATGGCGGTCTTGGCGTCTTCGGCGACCGACTTGATCTGCTGGACGAGTTTCCTGCGGCGCTCTTCGCTCAGCGGCGGGACGATAAGCCGGATGATCTTGCCGTCATTCTGCGGGTTCAGTCCCAGATCGGACTTGAGGATGGCCTTCTCGACTTCTCCGCAGACGGACGGATCGTAGGGCCGTATCAGGATCGACCGTGGATCGGGGATTGTGATGTTCGCCATCTGCTTGAGCGGGGTGAGGCTGCCGTAATAGTCGACGCGGACATTCTCGACAAGCCCCGCCTGTGCCCGGCCGGAGCGTATGGAGCGATACTGGCCCTTGAGTGTATCAACTGTCTTTTCCATGCGCTCTTCGACGTCCAGCAATATATCGTCATACGGCATCGCGTTCAGTCTCCTTGCACGAGGGTTCCCACTTGCTCGCCTCGAAGTGCGGCCTGGATGTTGCCTTCTTTCTTCAGTTTCAACACCATGATCGGCAGATTGTTTTCCATGCACAGCGAAATCGCCGTCGAATCCATCACGCGCAGTCTTCGGGTGAGCACGTCCATATACGTGAGCTTCTTGTAAAGAACAGCGTCCGGCACCTCGACCGGATCGGCTGAATAAACGCCGTCGACTTTCGTGGCCTTCAGCAGCAGGTCGGCTCCCATCTCGGCAGCCCGCAATGCAGCGGCGGTGTCGGTGGTAAAATATGGATTCCCGGTGCCTGCGGCAAATATGACTATCTTGCCGAGTTCCAGATGCCGCACGCATCGGCCCCTGATGTAGGGTTCGGCGATCTCCTGCATCTCGATGGCGGTCACTACGCGGGATTCGACACCCAGATTCTGGAGGCCGCCCTGGAGAGCGAGGGCGTTGATGACCGTGGCCAGCATCCCCATGTGGTCGGCGGTCACTCTTTCGACGCCGGCCTGGGCGAACTTGGCTCCACGCAGCAGGTTCCCGCCGCCGACGACTACAGCCACTTCCACGCCCATTTCGGCCGCGGACTTCAGCGTTGCCGCGATGCTGTTGACCTCATCTGCATCAATGCCGCC
>JAUWKK010000006.1 GCA_030614245.1 Planctomycetota bacterium
TCTCAAGGCCCCCGGGATGGTGGACCCGTTCATCATCCCAATGATGATGCCACCGAAGATCTTCACCAGCGTGATTACCATGCCCGCGATCGCATCGCCCCTGACGAACTTGCTGGCACCATCCATCGCCCCGTAGAACTCGGCTTCCTGCCCGATCGCATCGCGGCGCTCGCGGGCCTGATCCTCGGTGATCAACCCCGCGTTCAGGTCGGCGTCGATCGCCATCTGTTTGCCCGGCATCGCATCCAGGGTGAACCTTGCCGCGACCTCGGATATGCGCGTGGCACCCTTGGTGATAACGATGAACTGAATGGTGACCAGGATGAGAAAGACCACCATCCCGACGACGAGATTGCCGCCGACGACGAAATCGCCGAATGCTGCAATGACCTTGCCCGCCGCGCCGTTCAGCAGGATCAGACGCGTCGAGGCGACGTTGAGGGCAAGCCTGAAGAGCGTGGCGAAAAGCAGCAGCGACGGGAACGTCGAGAACTGGAGCGCGTGGCCGGTCGACAGCGTCGCCAGCAGCGTGATCAGTGCGAACGAGATGTTGACCGTCAGCAGCACGTCGAGCAGGAACGGCGGCACCGGGATGATGAGCGTGACCAGCACCATCACCACCGCGATGGCGAGGGCGATGTCACTATGCTGCAGCATTTTCATCCAGATGCGAGATGTTTCTTCCGAAGCCATAAGCAGCTACTCAGTTATCAGTAAGCAGTTATCAGTTATCAGTAAGCAGTAAGCAGTTATCAGTTATCAGTTATCAGTAACCAGTCAAGAATCATGATACTGACCACTGATCTCTCTCCTTCTTCCGGGCGGCGGATCATCCGGCTGCCTTGCGCCCACTAAGCTGGTAGACATACGCCAGCACCTCGGCGACGGCACGATAGAACTTGCCTGATATTTCATGGCCGATGTCGACGGTTCGATAGAGTTCGCGGGCGAGTTGCTTGTTCTCGACTGCCGGAACGCCGTGTTCCTCTGCGATGGCGATGATGCGTTCGGCTATCTTGTTCACTCCCTTGGCCGTCACTTTGGGAGCGTTCATCGACTTTACGTCGTATTTGAGTGCAACGGCGAAGTGCGTCGGGTTCCTGACGATGACGTCGGCATCGGGGACATCCTGCATCATCCGGCTCCGAGCCATCTCGCGTTGAATCTGGCGGACGCGCGCCTTCACCAGCGGATCGCCCTCCGAGCGCTTGAGTTCCTCTTTCACCTGCTGCGGCGTCATTCTCAGGTCCTTCTCGTTCTGGTATCGCTGCCAGGCATAATCGATCGCAGCGATTACAATGAGCACAAGCGCGGTGATCAGAACGACCATGAACATCGATTCGGCGATGTAGATCAGGAGCCGCCCGGCGGTCATCTCGGCCAGCAAGGGGAACTCGTCGATCTTGCGGCTGAGGTACAGGTAGATAGTTGCCCCGACGATTGCTATCTTCGCCAGCGATGTGCCCAGCCTGAAGAGCGCCTTTGCTGATATGATCCGCTTGAAACCTGAGATGGGATTGAGCCTGTTGATATTCGGTTCGAGCGACTCGGCGGCCAACACGAACCCCACCTGGCCGTAGGCCGAAGCCGCGGCGACCACCGCCAGGCCCAGGAAGACGGGGGCGAAAGTCTTCGCAGCCTGCACGATTACCGCGCTGAAGTGGCTCAGGGTGGCCGCATTCGACCAGTTGCACACGATGGCGTCGCCGAATGCTACGTTCATCATCCCCGATATCCCGCGATATACGCTCATGGCGGTGAAGTAGAGCAGCAATACGCCGAAAAGCATCAGAGCAGAGCTGTTGATCTCGCGGCTCTTGGCGACTCTTCCCTTGCGGCGCTGTTCCTCGCGCCATCGCGGGGTCGCTCGCTCGGTGCGTTGGTCACGGTCCTCGTCCGGCATCAACTAGCCTTTCATCACTTCAAGCAGCATGTAGATATCACGCCGCATATTCATGAACAGCCGCTGCACGATGGCCGCGAAGTACGTCATTAACAGCCCTATCCCTATCAGCCCTGCACCTATGCGAAGGGAAATGCTGAGCATCATCACGTTGAGCTGCGGAGCGATGCGGGCCAGGATGCCCACCGCCACTGTGATAAGGAGAGAAGCACAGACCAGCGGCGCCGCGAGCTTGACCCCGGCGAAGTAGATCGAAGCGAACAGCTCGACGGTGAACCCGCTTATGCGCGGCGACCATTGCAGTCCATTGATGGGAATCCGCGCGAAACTGTCGCCGAGCGCCTGAATGAACCAATGGTGGCCGTTCATCGTCAGCAGGATGAGCGAGCCGAGCACAACGTTGAACCTGGAGACTATCGACGTCTGCTGCCCGAAGAGCGGATTGACGACCTGCGCCATTGCGAAGCCCATCTGCCGGCCGACAAACTCGCCCGCGATCTGCAATGCACCAAAGGTGAGCAGCGCCACGAAGCTGATCCCCAGCCCCACCCCCAGCTCGCGCACGACTATCGCGGCAAAGCCGAGCAGGTCGTGAGCCGGCAGGAACCCGGCACGCGACAGCGTCGGAGCGATCAGCAGCGTCAGGATGCAGACCAGGCCGACCTTCACCAGCCGAGGCATCTCTTTGCCTCCGATTATCGGCGCCGCGATGATCACCCCCGACGTGCGCACCAGGGCCGCTAAGTAGAACTGCAAGTTATCTGTCAACGTGGAAAACGCGTCCATCTATGAGTCCTCGACAGTTCAGTGTTCAGTAGCCAGTGTTCAGTGTTCATTAGGCAGTATCATCATTCTTCCTTCACTGATAACTGCTTACTGATAACTGCTTACCGATCCCCGTACGTTCAGCGGGCATACTGCGGCAAGTTGACCAGCAGTTGAGATGTGAAGTTGACCATAGTCCGTGAAATCCAGGGCAGACAGATGATGAACACAACGATCACCGCTATCATCTTGGGCACGTAAGTCAGGGTGGCTTCCTGAATGCTCGTGACGGTCTGAAGAATACCGACGACGAGGCCGACGACAAGCCCTGCCAGCAGCAGCGGGGCGGCCAGTATCAGAATGGTCGTGAGGGCGCTCTGGCCCAGTTCCACCACGGTCTGCGGGGACATGTGCTACTCCTCTTTCAATAGCCAGTGGCCAGTGGGCAGTGGGCAGTGGGCAGTATCATGATTCTTGACTGCTTACTGATACTAACAGGAGCGATATATGCTGAACATGCTGCCGCGAGCGGAGTGTTCTTTTCATGTCATTCTGCTCTTCGTAGTGACTCTGGCTTATTCAGCCCGGCAAGGGCGGCGTAGGCGATCAACGTGCCTGCCCGCCGGCAGGCGGGTATGTTTACCTCGCCCTTTCAGGGCTGGGTGCTTGTCCACCCATTTTGTCCCAGGGCGTTGCCCTGGGCTATTCTACTTCGCCCCTATGGGGGCTTTATGAGCGCCAACTCGCCTCCCGCTTGGCGGCGTCCCCCTTGCCGTGGGGTGGCAGCGAGGACGCGGCCGGTCAGGAACGATCAATGTATTCTGCTCCAGGTAGTAACTGCTTACTGATAAGGCGGTCACACAAAGCTTTGCGACAGCGAGCGCATCAGCAGATGCCAGCCGTCGACCAGCACGAACAGCAAAATCTTGAACGGCACCGATATGATCACCGGGGGCAGCATGAACATCCCCATTGCCGTCAGGATCGAGCTGACTACCATATCGATCACCAGGAACGGCAGATAGATGACGAAACCCATCTGGAAGGCCGTCTTCAGCTCGCTCACGACGAATGCCGGCACGAGCACGTAAGTCGGAATGTCGTCGGCTTTCGTCGGCTGATCGACTTGGGCCATCTTCACGAAGAGCGCGAGGTCGCGCTCGCGAACCTGCTTGAACATGAACAGCCGCAGGCAGCCGACGGCGTTGTCGATCGCCTGCTGCTGAGTTATCTTCTCTTCGCGGTACGGCTTCAGAGCCGTCTCGTTCATCTGTTTGAGCGTGGGCGCCATGATGAACATCGGCATGAAGAGCGACAGGCCGATTAGAAGCTGGTTCGGCGGCAACTGCTGCAGCGAAAGCGCACGCCGCGTAAACGAGAGCACGATGATGATCCGGGTGAATGACGTCATCGTCAGCAGCAGCGCCGGCAGGAACGACAGCACCGTGAAGAACAGCAGCAGTTGAAGCGTCTTGGTCACTTCCTGCGGATTGGAGGCCTCCTCGACGCCTACCGACACATTGAACGGCAGCGCCAGCCCGCCGGACGGCTTCTCAGCCGCGTAGGCCGTGCCCGAGCTCAGCAGCAGGATGGCTGCAACAAGGGCTGCGATCAGCATCCCGCGCAGGTTATGACTTGTGGGGCAGGCTTTCAGCCTGCCAATTATCAGCAGCCTGGAAAGGCTGCTCCACAGGATAAATTCACTTCGCCTTCTCACGAGACTCTCCCGGCGACAAGCTGGCGCCCGACCGTCTTGAGAACGTCGAAGAACTCGGATCGCTTAGGCGGACTGCTCGCCCTGGCGGACGAGACCGGCTTGCCGGACTGCTCGAGGGCCGCTTCAACCGTCTCGGCGCCGGCGACTACTTCGTCCTCGGGCAGGTCCGTCAGCAGCGAGAGGTTGTCGCCGCTGCCCCCGACAACGAGGACGCGGCCGGCGACCTTGACAAGGTAAATCTGGCGTTTGCCGCCGAGCGGAAATGTCTGGATTACCTGGACGAGTTTGCCACCGGGCGTGTGCTTCGAATTGGCCAGCATTCGCTTCAGGACGAAGGCCGTGATCACGATCAGCCCCAGCACTATGGCGAGCGACCCGAACAGCCTGCCCAGGACTGCCCAGCCGGACGGCGCCTCGCCTGCCGAGGGCACTTCAGCTTCGCTGTAATTCAAGGCGCCGCCCGGCAGCTCAGGCTCTGGAAGGACGAACTCCGGCGGCAACTCCCCCGCCGCAGGCGGCCCGGCAGCTTGTGGGGCTTGCCCGTCCGACATTGGGCGGGCCATTTTTCCGGGCTGCTGATTAATTGGCGGGCTGGAAGCCTGCCCCACATCCGCAAATACCGCTGTGGCTGGCAGCACAATGGCCATCAATAGAATGAATATGCGTCTGTTCACGGCACACCCTTATCAGTAAGCAGTTATCAGTAAGCGGTGAAGAATGATGATACTGACCACTGATCACTGATCACTGGCCACTGACCTCTAGGTCCCTCAGCTTGTCGACGTGGCTGTAGAGATACGTTCGTCGGCCGTGAGTATGTTCGTGATCCTCACGCCGAAGTTTTCGTCAACGAGCACAACTTCACCGCGGGCGATGAGCTTATCGCGCACGAGTACATCAACTGGATCGCTGGCGAGACGGTCGAGTTCGACGACCGATCCAGCGGCAAGCGCGAGGACGTCGTCGATTGACATCTCGGACTGGCCCAGCCGCACGATGACCGGCACATTGATATCGAGAATCAGGTCGAGATTGCCCTCCTTATCGATCGCGTCAGCGCCGGACTGCTCGGAAAACTCGACCGATCTCACCTGCGCCTCGTCGCCGGCAGTAGTTTCGATGGCTTCACCCTCTGGAGCGGGAGTAAGAGGTTCGCTCATTTGGTGTCTCCTGTGTGTATTCCTATGGCTAATCGTCGCCGACTTGAACGCTCAGTGTCCTGCCGACTCGTCCGAGCCGCACCTTGAACTTCGGCACGCCCTGCACGAGCAAGTCAAGGGGGGTCGTCACACGCCGCGTCAACGGCAGGACGTGGCTCACTTGCAGTTCCGCAAGCTGTTTGAGAGTAAGCTTGGTCTCGCCCAGCACGGCAGTGAGCTGCACGGGGGCTGCCCTGAGGCGGGATGACAGGGCCTCGATTTCGCTCTCGGATGCTTTCTTGGGAGCGCGACGGAAGCGCTCCTTCATAAGTTCGCGGGGCATCATCTTATCGACGGCGCTGAACGGCACCGCGAAGATCATCTCACCCGAGCCGATCTGCCCACCCACGGCAAATATGATGCGCAAGACCACCTCGCTGGCCGGCACAATCTGGAGCACCTTCGGATCCATTCGGCGCTCTTCAAACTTGAAGTCCACCTCGGCCACGGTGCTCCACTGCTGGGTCAGACGCTGGAGCGCTATGCTGATGGGCAGGTCAATGACCTTCTCTTCGAGCTCGGTGAGCGGACGGATCTCGTCGAGCGCGACGCCCGCCCCGCCCAGCAGCCGATCGACAATCGCCAGCGCCAGCGGCACGTCCATAGTCAGCAGCCCCTTCTCGCCAACATCCTGTGGAGCAGCCTTTCCAGGCTGCTGATTGATCGGCAGGCTGGAAGCCTGCCCCACCAGCGAGAAGATATTCAGGCAGACCGTTGCGGGAAGCGAACTGACGAAGTTCGAGTAAGGCAGCGCGTCGATACCGATCGCGTTGACCTCGACGCTGACTCTGAGCAGTTCGGAGAACTGTCCGGAGAGCCCCTCGGCCACAGCCTTGTTCAGCGGCTGGAGCACGTGCACGTGGTCGCGCGTCAGGCGCGAGGGGCGCCGGAAGTCATAATTCGAAATCTTCCGGCCGTCCGTCTGCTCGCCCGTCTGCGGGCCGGCATCTACTGCCGCGAGCAGATCGTCCAGTTCATTGTTGCTGAGAATATCGGCCATCGGTCCCTCAGTGTTCAGTGGTCAGTGGCCAGTGGCCAGTGGCCAGTGGCCAGTGGCCAGTATCATCATTCTTCACTGCTTACCGATAACTGCTTACTGCTTATTGCACGAGAAACTCGGTGAAGTGAAGCGATTTGACGGTCTCGGGACCGCCCAGGATGCTGGCGATCTCGAGCCGAATCTCACGCTTGAGATCTCGCCGGTTCTCAGGATCAATGCCATCGAGATCATCGAGCGTCTTTGTCGACAGCAAATCGAGCAACCGATCTCTCATCCGGACATCAATCGCCTTCGTCTGGGCTTTGCGGAGAGTCTCTTGATCCCGGAGCTCCAACGTCATATTGACCTTCAGGAAACGCCGCATCACAGTGCCTGCGATGTTTGTGATTACGTCGTTGATATCGAGCAGTATCCGGGCATCAGGAGCCGTTTCCTCCTCCCGTGCCATGGTATCATTGGCGATTTGCTGGAGTTCCTCTTTGATCACACGCTCGTCCGCCGAAACCCTCCCAGGAGAAAGCACGAGCATCACCACAGCCACACCACCGCTCGCAGCAAGAAGCACAGCCAACGCCAGGACAATGACTCCCTTCTTCGATTCCTTCCCTGCGCTTCCCTCTCCGCCACCAATGAGGTCATCAATGGGAGTTTCCTGGTTTTCAGCAAGATTCTCTTCAGGCATCGTTCATCTCCTTTCATCCGACAGTTGCCCGGGGGCTCACCCGCCTGCCTTCGGCATGGCGCGAAAGTATTTCCGACGTGATGAAGAATTTTCCGTCACGACCAGGAAAGTATTTCCGCCGCAATCCACAGCAACATCAAGCTCCAAATCACTCTGGGAAGCCCTCGACAGGCGGTCCTGTCCGTCCGCACTTCCCATTCGCTCTTACTTACGCCCCGAAGAAAAGCAAAACCCGTGCCGCATCTATTTTTCATATCCGGCTGGGATACGTGGAGCAGCCTTTCCAGGCCTGCCCGCCTCAGGAGGGCTGCTGATTAATTGGCAGGCTGAAAGCCTGCCCCACAAGCCGAGCTCAACGGGTGAAACGCTCCCCCGTACTGATCACTGCTGACTGCTCACTGATTAACCGGAATCTACTCGTCGCAGATAACCACGATAATGCGGTCGTTTATCTGCGCGTTGCGTGTGGTGCGCTTTCGGGTGCCAGGGCGGTGGCTGCCGTAGCCGACGGGCATGAGCTGTTCGTCTGGGATGCCGCCACGTTCGTGGAAGTACTTCGTAATTGCGGGGGCTCGCCTGGCCGAGAGAATCCAGACTTGTCTCTGGTCGGTGGGCGGCTCGACGAAGGAAAAGTCCGGGGCAACGTATGCTTCGACGGCGATATTGTAAGTGGTGTTGCGGATTCTCTTGAGAATGCTGTCGAGTTCCCGCCGGGCCTGCCAGTCGAGTTCGCTGCTGCCGGGCTTGAACTTGACGGACGTGGGTATGCGCAGTCTGATCTTCCGGGATCCGAGACTGCTGAGGTTCTCGAGCCTCTTGTCCGGGGCCTTGATCACGCGCCTGTCCCCAATACCCTCATTGGCCCGGGCAGGCTCGGTGTCTTCCTTCCTGATGCTGTAGACGGGACGGCTTACTCCGAAAGTGAAAGCGTTACGGGTTCCCCTGAGCAGCCCCGGCAGTCCGAAGGCTTCGAGTTCCCGGACGAATGACCCGGTTCCGGCGGCGATGAAACCGGCCTCCTTCTCTTCAGCCATAGTGCACATGAGAATGAAGAAACTGAGGAGGATCGTCCAGAGTGCGCTCATCGAGACGATATACGCCGGTGCGCCATTCTTCTTAGGCTCGGGCGGTTCCGGTCTTGGCGGCATGACGTTCGTCCTTTCCTCTCTTATGAAACCGCGGATAAACACAGATAGTAATTCTTAATAATCAGCGTTCATCAGCCTGCCTGTCGGCAGGGAGGCAGGCAGGCAGGCGTTCATCTGTGGTTGCCTCTCCGTCTGGCGATCAGCGTGTGTATTTCAAGAGCGTGATCTCGAGTCGCCGGTTGCGCCTGCGTGCAGCGGCGGTCTTCTTCCGGTCGAAAGGATTCAGCCCGCCTGAGGCAATAATGCCGATTCTTTCGAGGGTGATCCTCTTGGTCGGGTCGTCCATTGAACTGAAGTTCTCGAAGAACCATGCGATAGTGGTGGCCTGAGCGAGAGAGAGTTCGATGTCGGCCGTTCCGCCGGGCCCGCCCGGCAGGCTTCCATCAGTGTGTGCTGCAATCTCGATGTCGTTCGGCAGATATCGGATCACGCTTGCGACCGCAGCGATTTCACTGCGGCCGGTGTCCGACAGCATGGCGGTCGGCCCGTCGAAAACCCTATCGGAAGGCAGCCGTATGACGAAGCCCTTGCGTCCTGTAACGACGGTGACGGCAGTGCCTTCGAATCTCTCCTTGATGCGGACATGGATCGGCATTATCTTGCGCGTGACCGGGCCGAGATCAGACGGCCCTTCCGGTCCACGTGCCGAAACACGTCCGAGATCGGCAATACGCTCCTCGACAATCGAAGGTACGCTGTCGACTGTACCGCCGGGCAGCTCGCCCAGCGCACCGGCCAGCCCACCTGCGGCCGTCTGGAAATCCTCTTCATTTGTCGTCGAGAATGTCAGCAGGAGCACGAAGAACGTGAGCAGGAGCGACATTGAGTCGGCATAAGTCAGCATCCACGCGGGTACGGGCATCGGGCCGCTGGTTTCAGGGGGCTTTCGTTCGCGCGCCATCTTGTCTCTGTCCTCTCTCCCGCATGGGCTGCGGCTGCCTCATTCAGTGTTCAGTATTCAGTGAACAGTGGTCAGTATCATCATTCTTCACTGCTTACTACTTACCGCTTACTGCTTACTGCTTACTGGCTACTGCCCTACCGCTATCCTGCAGCTTCCTTCTCCATTGATGCCCTGACGGCCGGCGATACGAACGCCTTGAGTTTCTCTTTGATGGTATTGGGGTTGTCGCCGGACTGTATGGCGATGATACCTTCGATGATGATGTTCTTGACCATCAGTTCCTCCTTGCTTCGGGCTTCGAGCTTCCCGGCGAGCGGGAGGAAGAGGACGTTTGCCATGAATGCGCCGTAGAACGTGGTGAGCAGGGCAGTTGCCATGCCGGCGCCGATCTCGCTGGGGTCGTTGAGGTTCTGGAGCATAGCGACGAGCCCGACGAGGGTGCCGATCATGCCGAATGCCGGGGCGAAGGCGCCCATCTGGTCCATGATCTGTTTGCCCTGGGCGTGCCTGCCGGTGAGTGCGTCCACCTCGATGGAGAGGATATCCCTGACGATCTCGGGGGATGTTCCGTCGATGACAAGCTGAATGCCCCTGAGGAGGAACGGGTCCTGCAGGTCGGCCAGTTTATCTTCGAGGGCGAGGAGCCCTTCACGGCGAGCCACCTGGGCGAACTCGGCGATCCTGGTGATCTCCGCCTGCGGCTCGATCGGCTTCACGAAGACCGTCTTCTTGATGATGCCGAAGACTCCGAGCACCTTTGCCAGGGGATAGTTTATGAGCACGGCAGCGAGGGTGCCGCCGATGGTGATCATCATGGACGGCACGTGCATGAAGGACCCGAGGCCGGCGCCGGAGACGATGGCCATCAGTATGAGACCGTTGCCCAGTACGATCCCGATCACTGTTGCAATATCCATGACTTATCCTTTCTGCCCGCGATTCCGGCGGGTCTGCAGCCGGCGGATGAAACCGCCGATAAACACAGATGGCAGTTCTTAATAATCAGCGTTCATCAGCGTTCATCTGTGGTTGCCTTTCTTGGCGGATTGCGGTCTGGTATGCGACGGCGCGGCTGACCACTTCATCAACGCTGTCGCTGCTGATGATCTTGCGCCCGGTAGTGAGCGTGATGATCGTGTCGGGCGCAGCCTCGATCGCCTCGATCAGCTCTGCATTAATTATCATCTCGGTCCGGTTCAGCAGTTTCACACGAATCATGGCTTGTGTCCTCTGTGGTCAGTGGTCAGTCGGATTCAATGGCGATATACTGCTTACTGATCACTGGCTACTGATTACTGATTACTATTCCTCTGGTTCAGCGGCCTTCTCCTGGAGCGTCTTGAAGTGCTTCAGCAATTCGGCCACTTTAGCGGGGCTCTGGATCTCTTCGAGTATAGGAGCACTCTTCTTCTCGGCCATGTAGAAGAGTATCTTTGCAGCATCGAGCGCATCCAGCGAGTTGAGCTGCTTGGCCGCGTGCGTTGCTTCCATTGCGGAATAGACCGTTGCACATTTCTGTAGTGCCTCCGCTTCCACCTTGTCGATCTGCACGAGGCTCTTCGCGAGAGCGGTCTCCCTCTTCACCAAGTCGGCCTGAAGTGCTTCGATTTCGGCTCTGACGCGGTCGATGGTCTCCTTTTCCGCTTCGATCTCCTTGCGGCAGGTCTTGAAGCGTTCCTCGCGCTGGAGCAGGGCCGCTTCGCGCACCTTGTACAGCCTATCGGTCTTTTTGATATCATCGACGAGTGCATCGAGTTCAGAAATGCGCATCCTCCTCAGGGGCGAAGCCGGTAATGGAGACTGCTGCGCGACGGGCGTGAACATATCTCCGCTCGGGGATTTCTTTAGTGCTGGGAATCCAGCCAATGCCTCTCCCAGACGGCCCTGGACGGCCAGCGTTATCGCGATTGCCGCGATGAAAGCCAGCAGCGCGGCGCCCGGGATCATCAGTTTCTTAATCATGGCCTGTGTCCTCTTGTGGAGCAGCCTTTCCAGGCTGCTGATTGATTGGCAGGCTGAAAGCCTGCCCCACAGCTTGCGAAGCCGACCGTGCTCCGCGGATGAAACCGCGGATAAACACAGATACCGGTTCTTATTAATCAGCGTTCATCAGCGTTCATCTGTGGTTGCCTTTCTTGTTGGTGTCGAACGCTGCCGATCTCGTCCATTTCCTGCGTTTCCATTCGCAACGTCTCGATTCGATGCTCTTCGGCCCGCCGCTCGCGAAGCTTCCCGATCAGCTTCTCGTCCCGCGCCAGAGCGCTGAGAGTTCTGCGTTCGGCCGAGAGTTTCTCATCGGCATCAGCGACACGGACGTCCTGGCGGTCTATACGGTCCCTGAGCCAGGCGTCGTGTGCCTCGGTCCTGAGTTGCTGTCGCGGGTCGATCAGTCCGGCCCTTGTCCTTCGAAGGCCATTCTGCATCACTCTGTGCTGTCCCGAGAGCGTGTCCAGCCGATGCCGCTCGGCGCTAAGTTCCTCGAGAGCCCGAGCGACAACGGTGCTCTGCGCCTCTTTCCGCCGGCGCCGCCAGTTCAGGAGCCTCTCCAAGCGGAACATAAATCGCTTCATTCGCTACTCTCCTCAGTTCTGTGGCCAGTGTTCAGTGTTCAGTATCATTATTTTTCACTGCTTACTGGTTACTGATAACTGGTTACTGGTTACTGAATTCGCGAGCTCGACTATATGCTCCCGCGTCTGCCGGAAATCAGCCGCCTCATCCGGGAGCTGCCGAAGGAACTGTTCGAGTCTCGGCGTCAGCTCTATGGCCGTATCGATCTCGGCATTGCTTCCCGAGACGTAAGCCCCGAGCGAGATCATATCTCGGGCGTCTTCGTAGGCCGCGTATAGCATTCGCAGTTGTCCGGCGGCGGCGTAGTGCTCGCCGTCGACGACATCGGGCATGCACCGGCTGACACTGCCCAGCACGTCGATGGCCGGGAAATGGTGGCGCATTGCGAGCTTGCGCGAGAGAACGACGTGGCCGTCAACGGTGGCGCGCATGATGTCTGAGACCGGCTCATCGAGGTCATCACCCTCCACAAGCACGGCGAAGACACCCGTGATGGAGCCGCTGCGGCCCATAGCGGAACGCTCCGTCAGTTTTGGCAGGAGTTCGAAGACCGAAGGGGTATACCCTCGCAGTGCCGGCGCCTCGCCGATGGAGAGCCCCAGCTCGCGCTGCGCCCGGGCGACGCGCGTGATCGAATCGATTGCGAACAGCACGTCCTTGCCCTGGTCGCGGAAGAATTCGGCGATCGTCATGGCCGTGGCGGCCCCCTTCAGGCGCAGCAGGGAATGCTCATCCGACGTGACGATGACGACCACGGACTTCTTGAGACCTTCGGGGCCGAGGCATTTCTCGATGAATTCCCTCACTTCGCGTCCGCGCTCGCCGATCAGGGCTATGACGTTGACATCGGCCCGGGAACACCTGGCGATCTGTCCCAGCAGCATGCTCTTACCGACGCCTGCTCCTGAGAATATCCCGATCCGCTGGCCCTTTCCGCAGGTGAGGAAGGCGTCAATCGCGCGAATGCCCGTGGGCAAGGGCTCATTGACGCGGCTGCGGCGGAGCGGGTGCGGCGGCTGGGCGTAGAGAGGCCTGTGCTCGGTCACATCGAGCGGCCCCTTGCCATCTATCGGCTCGCCCAGCCCGCTGATGATCCGGCCAAGCATACCGCTGCCCACACCGATAGTTATCTCTTCGCCGGTCGGGATGACATCGCTGCCCGGGGAGATGCCGGAAAGGTCACCCAGCGGCATCAGCAGCAGATGATTGTCTCGGAATCCCACAACCTCGCAGAGCACCGGCTCAGAGCCGTCGGCAGGACAGACCCGGCAGGCGGTGCCAACGCTCGCACTGGGGCCGATACTCTCGACTACCAGGCCCACGACGCGGCTGACCTGGCCGCGATGCTTCACCAGGACGGCGCTGTTCGCCAGGTTGACGCATGAATCGATCTTCTTTGTCAGGCTCGTGGTCATTCTGCCTGCCCTGCTATTGTGGAGCAGCCTTTCCAGGCTGCTGATTGATTAAATTGGCGGGCTGAAAGCCTGCCCCACACATGAGTCGCGTTCGGTCGTTTCAATATCTTCAGCGAGATGTTCGGCATCTGCAACCATCGAGGTTGCAACGGTTTCCGGCCTATCATGGGCTTCCTGTGTCAGCGCCTGAACCATTCTCGCCCAGCGCGTATCGATAGTGGCGTCGATGGTTCCGAGTCTCGTGGCGGCGATGCATCCGCCTCTTTCGAGTGACGGGTCGGAAGCGATCTCAATGCCCTGGTCTGCAATCTCTCCGCCGAGCGCCTGGCCCATGATGGCGCGGTCGTCGGGGTTCACTCTAATGCGAATGAGGTCGGATGAGGTTACGTTCTGCATTATTTCCCTGACGGCGGCTCTGGTGAGGGCGTCGGAGTCATCGGATTCTCGAATCATGAGCCGAGCGGCGACAGCCAGGGCCAGTCGCACGGCTTCGGTCTCGACCTGCTCGCGGCACCGCTTGAGTTCGGTTGCGGCGGCGGTGAGGCTCCGGGCGAGGTTGGGAAGTTGCTCGCGTTCGTGTTGCCTTTCAGCTTCGGCCTGCTGTGCTCTCTGGAGTTGGGTCTGTTCGATCTGCTCCAGGCGCTTGCGATGTTCTTTGGTTGCTCTGGCTCCTGTCAGCGGGTGAGCTTCGACGCCGAAGCGGCACGCGCCCTCGTCCAGGAGAAACGATCCCTTGATCGGCGGTGCGCTCAGTACCATTCTCAGCATCAGACCATCCCAGTGTTCTGTCTTCAGTGTTCAGTGTTCAGTGGCCAGTGTTCAGTAGTTAGTATCATCGTTCTGTCTTCACTGCTTACTGATAACTGATAACTGTTCACTGGATCAGACCATCGCCTCCTGTTCATTCTGTCGGAGAGTGACCTCTCCGGCATCATCAAGGCGGCGGGCGATTTCGAGGATTTCGCGCTGTGCGCCCTCGACGTCGGAGACGGGCTTCGGGCCCATCAACTCCATCTCTTCCCTCATCGTTTCTCCTGCCCGCTTGGACAGATTCTTGAGAACCTTCTCCTTGATCTCGTCGCTGGCGCTCTTCAGCGCGAGCGAGAGTGTCTGGTTGTCCACCTCGCGGAGTATTTTCTGTATCGATCTGTCATCGACCCCGGAGCGGTCCTCGAAGACAAACATCATGTTCTCGACCTCTTGAGCTGTCTCGGGGTCTGTATCGTTGAGGTGGGACAGCACGTTGTTGCGTATGTTCTTGCCGACCATGTTGAGGATTTCAGCGACTGATTTGTAGGTATTGCCGGCGGATTTCGTAGTGCCGCTGTCGGCTACGGCATCGGCCCTCTGGAACAGGAGCAATTCGATATCGCTGAGGAGTTCATGCGAAGCCGCATCGGCCTTGGTCATGCGTGACACTATATCTGTATGGATTTCATCGGATAGGCCGGAGAGCACGGCCGCGGCAAGCGAGGGGTGGAGGTAGGAGAGCACAACTGCGATGACTTGCGGGTGCTCACCCCGGAGCAGAGCGATGATCTGTCCTTCTTCTAAGTCGTTGAGCGATTCGAAAGGCGGCCTGCGCGGGCCTTTCTGGCCTCGCTTGCTGAGCACTTCCTTGGCTCTGTCGGGCCCGACAGCGGCCTCGATCAGGCGCTCTACGGCAGCGCTGGAACTGTCCAGCCCCTCCGACTTGCCCGAAGCCATCCGCTCCTCGAACTCGTCCATCACCTGTTGGAGGACTTGGCCGTTGATGTTCTTCAGTCCGAGCATCTCCTGCGTGACGAATTGGACATCCTCCGGGGAGAACGCATTGATGATCTGAACGGCGGTTTGTGTATCGAGGCTCAGCAGGTATGCCGCCACTTTCTGTCTGCCTCTCAGGTGCACGGGTGAAATGCCTCGGTCTCCTCTGCTCAGTGGTCAGTCGGATTGAATGGAAATATACTGCTCACTGCTTACTATTCGTTCATCCACGATTTGAGGGTCTGTACCGCCTTTTCTTGGTTTATCTGCGGTGCAGTCTCGGATACTTCTTGGTGCGCCCTGGGCGCGGCGGCCCCAGCGTGATGTCCTGCATGGGTCAGCATCGCAGCGGCGTTGCCCACGGTCGTGCCGGTCGGCATTGGCAGCTCAACGGTCTCCATCTTCTTGAGCGCCCTGCGTGCGAAGAATGCGAATACAATCAAGAGCAAAGCGATCGGGCCGTGCTTGATCGCGATGGGCATCAGCTCCTTCTGGAGTTGTCCGACGATGGTTACCTCCGGGACGGCTGTTGGAGTCGGTTGCCAGAAGGGCTTGTCCAGGACGGTCACCTGGTCGCCACGTTTCTCGTCGTAGCTTATGGCGGTCTGGACGGCCGTCGTGTACTTGGTCAAGTCATCTTCACTGGCGGGCAGATAGGTGCGTTTTTTTGCCTGCTCGTCGGTCTTCCACGTGCCGGCCTCGACAAAGACGGTGCCAGTGATGCGGGTGACCTCGCCTCCGGGCTTGACGGTCGTGCTGTCGCCGATATGATCGAGCGGATAGTATTCGGTGGTCGTCTCCTTAGTAGTAGAGACGACAGCCCCGCCTCCTGCCCCGCCTGCGCCGCCGGGGATGACATTCGCCTCGCCACCTGTCGGTTTCTCGGTGGCGGTCGTCTTCGATTCCTTCTCAAGCTTCGTGTACTGCTTCGCAGCGTAGAGTCTTTTGGTCTCGTTGAGGGTCGTGTGGTCCATCTCGACGTTCAGTGCTACGATTACCCTGCCGGGCCCGAGAACTGCGAGAGCGCGCCGGACGTTCTCCTCGAGCTCCCGTTTCTTGTCCAGCTCGCTCGCGAGGCCGCTGCTGCTGGCCGACGGCCACAGCTTGCGTCCGAGGTTGTCGGTGATAGTCACGTTCTCGGGGTCGAGGCCCTCGACGCTTGCCCCGACGGAATGAGCGATACCGTTGACAGCCACGGGGCTCAAGTGGCGATTGCCGCGCGGCTTGATCGTCACCGATGCCGTTGTCGGCATTTTGTCGAGGCTCCATGACTTCTCCGGTACGGCCAGCATCACGCGCGCCCATTCGATCTGGCTCATGCTGGACAGGATTTTCTCGATCTCACCCTCGGTGGCACGGATTATCTTCTGCCGCTGGGTGTCTCGGTCCAGGCCGAGCACGGATGGGTTCTCGAAGAGGTTATTGAAGTCGTAGCTGCTGTGCAGCAGGCCGTGAGTCTTGGACAGCTCAACCTTAAGCTGCTGCACCTTGCCGGCAGGGACGAGTATGGCCGAGCCGTTGTCGGAGAACTTGACGGGGACGTCCTTCTCGTTGAGCACGGCCACGATCTCGCCGGCTTCTTTCAGGCTCAGCCCGTCGGCGAGTAATGCATAGTCGGGCGTGCCCGCATACTCGCTCCAGAAGAACAGCGCCGAAGCGAGGAGAACCCCGGCGAGCACTATGGCGATCTTCTGATTGACGCCGACACGCGTCCACACCTCACCGAGGTGTCTGAACAGTTCTGCAAACGAACGTAGCATTTTCACCTCCGCATTCAGTGGCCAGTGTTCAGTGTTCACTGGCCAGTATCATCATTTTTCCTTCACTGATAACTGATAACTGCTTACTGAATCACACCTGCATGCGCATTATCTCGTTGTAGGCTCCCACCAGCTTGTTGCGGGTCTGCATCAGGAACCTGAAGCTCAAGTCTGCCTTGCTCATTGCCAACATCACGCCGTGGAGGCTGTCGGTCTTGCCCTGGGCGAGTTCGGCAACGGCCGTCTCGGCATTAAGGCCGGCCTCGTTGACTTCTCTGACGACGTCGTTCAGCGTGTTGCTGAAGTCTTGAAGCCCGTTGGCTTTATGCCCGTTGGCTATCTTCTGCACTTGCGTGACGCCGGCATTTGAACCGATACTGTTGATGTCCATCGTATATTCTCCGTAGGGGCGGGTTCTGTAAGCAGTAAGCAGTAAGCAGTAAGCAGTTATCAGTTATCAGTTATCAGTAAGATATGCCACTGATACTTCTTCTCTTCCACTGAATACTGGCTACTGAACACTGATTTAGCTGCCTATGCTCAACGTCTTGTTCATCATTTCCCTGAAAGTCCTGATCACCGCGAGATTGGCCCCATATGAGCGGCTCGAGCTGATCAGGTTGGCCATTTCCTGAAACGAGCTGATGTTGGGATACGCCACGAATCCGTTCTCGTCCGCGTGGGGATGTCCCGGCTCGCGCACCATTCTGGGCGGGTCGCTGCTGGGATAGATGCCAGCGACTTCCACTCCGCCGAGCGCCTCTGCTCCCGGTACGTCTCGACGGGCCTCATCGAACACCGCCTTGAAGATGATCGTCTCGCGGCTGGGCGGGGTCTGCCCCGGTGGCGCAGTAACATTGGCCTTTGCCAGGTTATCCGCCACCACGTCCATCCGCATCCGTTCGGCGTGAAGCGCCGAGCTGGAAATATTAAGAGCGGAGAACATCTGATCGAAATCCATAATCTCGAGCCTCCGTATTCCTCCACAGGCATAGGTTCTCTATACGCTGTTGCCTTCGATCGCCGCTCGAAGCGCCTTCACCCTGGAAGCGGCGAATTGAGCGAAGACCTTGTATACGAGTGCGCTCTTCTGCAGGTCGGCGAGTTCGCGTTCGAACTTCACGTTATTGCCGTTGGGTCCGGGGGGATCGTCGGCTTCGACGACTTTGAGCTCGACCGGCTCATCGGATGTCAATGCGCGGGTCAGTTCCTGCTCGAAATCGACGATCTTGCGCCTGTAGCCCGGCGTGTTCGCATTGGCGACGTTGTTGGCGATTACCTCGTTCCGCAGCATCGCCACGTCGAGGACCTTGCCGATCAATCCAAAGCTCGAATCGAATTGTGCCATCGCTGTGAACTCCAGGCGGATGCGAAAAGAAAGGCAACCTCAGATGAACGCTGATGAACGCTGATTATTAAGAATCCGTATCCGTGTTTATCTGTGTTTATCTGCGGTTTCATGCGCGAAAAGATTTCCGTCAAGACGAAGCATTTTGCGCCTCAACCCGGAAAACCTTTCCACTGTCTTGACAGCTCCTTTTCGGCCCGAACCCGCCTGCCGGCGGTCAGGCACGCTCTTTACGCCCACTGCGGGCGGTTCCCGCAGTGCGGGGCGGAAGTTGTCTCCCGGCTTCCGCCGAAACAGACAAGCAAATGGTGTGCCGAACCTAAGCTCTACCGGTGGAAACTCTCCATTGTCCTTGCTTGTCGTGCTGAGCTCTGTCAGACGCATCTTTCACGAATAGAACGAGCATCCGGCCTTCGCTTCAAGAAAGGGAACCACAGATGAACGCTGATTATTAAGAATCGGTATCTGTGTTTATCCGGGGTTTCATCCGTTCGCCCAGAATGACATTTCAGAATGACTCGGAATCCCTTCCGAGCGATAGCGGCTGAGCTTGTTGCGGAGCGTGCGCGGGGTAACTCCCAGCAGCTCGGCTGCGGCCGTCTTGTTGCCGTCCGTGCGTGTGAGCGTCTCGATAATCATCTCGCGCTCGACATCCCCGATCGTCCTGCCGACAAGGCCGGGTGTGCCCGGCGCTTGTGGAGCAGCCTTTCCAGGCTGCTCATTGATTGGCAGGCTGTCTTTTCGCTGCCCCACAGCAGGCCCGCCGAGGCGGGCAGGGACGTTGCCGAACTCGGCAACAGACACATCGCAGAAAGTACCCGGCATGGACAGCTCCTTGCTATCCATCACAACAGCCCGGTGCATCAGGTTTTTCAGTTCGCGGACGTTTCCCGGCCAGTGATATGCCAGCAGTTGCCGGACGACGGACGGCTTGAGCGTGGGGACGTCCTTGCCGTTGGCCATTGCGAACATCTCAAGGAAATGCGCCGCCAGCAGTGCGATGTCCTGCTTCCGGTCGCGCAGCGGTGGAATGACCAGCGGCACGACGTTCAGCCTGTAGAAGAGGTCCTTGCGGAAGCGCCCCTCGCGCAGTTCGACGGGGAGGTTCCGGTTCGTAGTGCTTATCACGCGCACGTCGATCTGCATCGTTCTTGAGCCGCCGACGCGTTCGAACTGCTCCTCTTCGAGGACTCTCAGCAGTTTCGCCTGCAGCCTGGGGCTGATCTCGCTGACTTCGTCGAGCAGGATGGTGCCGCCGTCTGCGAGTTCGAAGCGTCCCTCACGCCGGCAGTCGGCGCCGGTGAACGCGCCCTTCTCGTGGCCGAAGAGCTCACTTTCGAGCAAGTTCTGGGCAAGTGCCGCGCAGTTGACTCTGATGAACGGCTTGTCGGCGCGGTCGCTATAGCGATGAAGTGCCCGAGCCACCAGTTCCTTGCCGGTCCCCGTTTCGCCGATGATCATGACGCTGGCCTTCGAGCGTGCAACTTTGCGGATTCGCTCGAAGAGCTCGACCATCTGCTTGTCGTTGCCGACGACCAGTTCGTTGTCGCAGCCGCAGACTTCTCCTCGGAGATAGCTGTTTTCGTTCAAGATGCGGCGGCGCTCGGCGGCCTTCGCCAGCAGCACCTCTATCTGTGCCGGCAGGAAAGGCTTGCAGAGGTAGTCTTCGGCCCCCAGCCGTATGGCTTCTATGGCTTTCTCAATGCTGTGATAGGCGGTCATGAGGAATATCGACGTCTTCGGGGCCGCCTGGTGCACTCGTTCTATCACTTCCAGGCCGGACATCTCAGGCATCATCAGATCGGTGAACACCACGTCGGCGGGTTCCCCGTCGAGCGATTCGAGCGCATCGCCGGGGTCGCCGAAGGTCCGCACGTCGCAAGGCGTATCCGCGAGCGTTTCCACGAGCAGCTCGCGGATCAAGAGGTCATCGTCAATCACCATGATTGATTGGATGGTCATCGCTGTGTTTTCCCAGGGATGCTGCTGCGCACGGGCAGTGTGATCGTGAACGTTGTGCCGTGCTCTCCGCTGCCCGGTGATTCTGTGACGGACGAGACGCTGATCTCTCCGCCGTGCTCACGGATGATCTTTTTAACGATGGCGAGGCCAAGGCCGGTGCCATCGGCTCTTCCCGTGACGAAGGGCTCGAACAAGCGCCCCAGCAGAGCGGGCTCGATGCCCAAGCCGGTATCGGTGATGTCTATCCTGACCGAATCGTCGCCGGCCGGGCGGGAAGTGATCGTCAGTCGGCCGCCGCGCTCCATGCTTTGCATTGCGTTGGCTATCAGGTTCAGGAAGGCCTGACGGAGCATCTGCGGGTCGGCCTCGATTTCATCCGTTTGGAAGTCCGTAATCATCTCGATTTCCGGCCCGGAGCAATGCTCGATTTCCATGCGTAGAGCTTCGAGCAGGCTGTGGAAGATGCTGCTCAGACGGATGGTTCGGGGTCGGGCCGGCGTGTCCCGGCAGAAATCCAGCATGCCGGTGACAGTGCAATTGAGGCTGCGCACGCCTTCGGTGATGTTGCGCGCGAGGCGTTTCAGCCGCTCTCCGTCGGCGTCCGAGATGTCCTTGTCGAGGCTGCGCTGCATCAGTGCGGCAAAGCCTTCGATGCCGCCGAGGGGATTGCGTATTTCGTGAGCGAGGCCGGCGGTCGCTTCGCCGATCTGCGCGAGCCGGTCCGAACGGAAGAGACGCCGCTTCAGGTCTTCAATCTCGGTACGGTCGCGGAAGACTTCAACGGCGCCCTGCACGTCGCCGTCGGCATCGCGGATCAGCGACGTGGTGCTCTCCACGATGCGGCGTGTATTGCTCAGCGGCGACGTCAATTCATGACGGCGCTCGTTGAAGCTCTCGCCGGTGCGCAGCGTCTCCAGCAGCATGAGCGGTGATTCATCGCCGCCGCGGAGCACCATCGTGCAGTGCTCGCCGATGGCGTCGGCGGGGTCGATATCGAGAATCCGCCCCGCAGCCCGACTGAAGATCGTGATGATGCCGTCCGTGTCGACAGCGAGCACTCCATCCGCTATAGACTGAAGGATGTTGCGCAAGTGCCCCTGGACGTGATCGAGTTCTGCAACCTTCGCTCGCAGCCGTTCGTTTGCCTCTTCGAGCTGTGCGTCAACCTGAGCGACACGCAGCTTGAGCGCCTGGTAGGCCTTTTCGACCTCTTCGCTGCGACGGTTGAACAGCTCGAAGGCGCCGGCGAGCTCTCGGAGTTCGCCTGCCCGCGATTCTGGCGGGGTGGTCTCTTCAAGTTTAGGTGTTTGAAGCATCGTCATGGTGAAACCGCCGATAAACACAGATAAACACAGATAAACACAGATACCGGTTCTTAATAATCAGCGTTCATCTGTGGTTGCCTCTCTTTTGAGGTTGTGTGCAGCTCAGGTCTTGGCATCGACGAAGCGTGGCTTGGGCTTGGATGCAAATGCCTTGTGCATGCGTCGTCCGCGATTTATCAGTGCGAGGTCTTCGCCGAACTGATCGCGCCGCTTCTGGAGCGTCTTCTCGTTGGCCCGTTCCTGACGGATGATCTTCTCGATCAGGACGATGACGCTGTCGAGCAGGCTGTTGAGCCTGGCGGTTCTTGCACTGAGCTGCTTCTTGTCCTCTTTGGATGTATTCTTCCAGGCTCGCTTGAGCGGTTCGAGGCCGGTCTCGAGCTTGTCGATGCTGCGGATGATGTCTTGCTTCTTCTGGAGGAGGCTGACGAATTCGCGGATGTCTCCGCGCCGGCTCAGTCCATCGCTCTGCATTTGAGTGATTTCGAGCATCGAGCGGTACA
>JAUWKK010000033.1 GCA_030614245.1 Planctomycetota bacterium
ACGAAGAAGACCTCGCCGCCTTTGTATTCGTTCTTCCAGAGAGCGCCCATCTTTGCGTCGAACGAGCCGTGGCGGTTCATGTCCAGGTTGGACCAATTCATAATGTGGGCGTTCCAGAAGGATTCGATCAGCCGCTTGGTGGCCTTGGGATCGACTTCCCACATGAGCGCGTAGTAGGGGTAATTACATTTCAACTCGTGGTGGTTTCTGGTGTATGCGAAGTGGACGGAATCCCTCGTTGCGTCGTAGGCGACATGTCCGCCCCAGTACAGCAGGCCGTTGCGACTCCGCAGATTCTCGAAGGCATACTTGAGCGCGTCAACGGCTGCATTGCGGTATTTGGGCTCGCCGGTGAGCTTGCTGAGGCCATCGAGAGTGCGGAACAGGTTCTGCTGGCTGGCCAGGTTGGAGACTATCCATACTCTTCCGCCTCGTTTCCACTTGCCGGGCTCCCGCGTGTCCACGTTAAGTCCGTCGACAAACAGCGGCGTATGTTTAGGCCCGTACTTATCCCTGCCATGCTCGAGCACGTTATCGGCAAACTCGCGCACGCCCTTCACATACTTGTCCTCCCCGGCGCTCGCGGCCGAGAAGGCGCACAGCGTTGTCAGACAAATCGCCACAGCTCGCATCTGGATACATCCTTTCAGGTTCCGTGTGCTCTCAAAGTAACGCATTGCCGCTATCATTCAAGATACTTCAGCGGCACAAACTCTCCCATTCTCCGGCGCGTGTTGGACGTCGGCAGCCTCAGTTTCTCTTATAGCAAAAAGTCAGTACATAGTCCACTGCTGATTTGATGCGCAATGTGAGTAATTGTAAGTGGCTTTCGCGGCAAGAGTTGCGGCGGCTACCGGTTCTCCCTGGTCTTCAATCGCCGGTTGATTGGTTCCAGGGGATCGGCAGGCCCCTTGGCGGGATCGACGTACTTCGCCGGCGGGCCTCAGCCGTGTTGTCTCACGGCTGTCCCCTCTTGCGCCGAGCTCCCTGCCTTTGAGTCGAAAGGATGCTGCGAAGGCCTTGTAGTAATCGGAGAGGTTGGCCTTGTTCTCTTGTGCCGTCATCACCCCGATATAGTAGCTCTTCTTGCCCGACAGGAATAGAACTCATCAAGTTTCTGCTGCCGGCTGCGTACAGCCTTCTGTGTCCCCAGATAGCGCGCTACCCGCCCGACCACGAACACCGCGGCGATCAAGACTGCCCACTTCGCCAGCCGATTCTTCTTCGTTGCTTACATCTTCTCGCTCCGGTGCTCTCGGCGTGGCTAGACACATACCCGCCTATAGCGGGGGCTACAATCATCCGCCCCGCCTGCCCGGCTCAGGAGGGTTGGGGCTATGGTGTATCCCGCTTTCGGTTTTCTGTATCCCGCGCTGGACGCACACGATATCTGCGGGCAGCGTGGCTTGCTGTAGTGGTAGCAGGCGCAGCCTCAGATCCAAGCTCTACACAATCCGGAATCCGGCAGTGTCAGCCTCGTTCGAGGTCCAGCTTTACGCTTGAGGGCCAGTCGCTCGGAATGTGATGGCGCTTGCATCGGATGGTCGCATTACGGTGAGAGCAGGTTTCGCAGAAGCGGTTCCACGGGCCTTGCGAAAGGAACTTCTTGCCGCACCTCAGGCAGGTTCGGTGCTTGACAACAGAGCCTCTGCGCGCCGATGTGGCCTCCGCCATGAGCTTGCGCATGCTCAAGCGGCGTGCCGTTGTGGCTTGTCTGCGACAGGTGTCGCTGCAATACTTGCGTCGTGCATGCGGTACTGACTTGGTGCATCCCCTGTGTTGGCATTTCATTTTATTCATCCCATCCCCGTTCTGATACTTGAGACCGAACAAGGCCAGCAGATTCATCCTTCCCACCAATAGAACCCGATGCCACGGCGGAATCTGCGCCCGCCTGAACGTGGTCATCGGCAGACTGCTATGAGATATGAGTCATAAAATGAGATTTGCGCCGGCATGTTTCGTTCGGATGGGCCACATTGCAGTGGTTTCATGCGGAAGGAATGCAAGACGTGCAGCACGTACGCCCGAAGTGCAATGACTGCCGCGTCGCGTTCGATGCGATCGACTTGGCAGCAGGGCGCTCAATCGCTGCAGGCGAGGGCGTCCCACACGGCGTCATCTTCGATCCGTGCGGCGAGGTCTGTGCCGTAATGCTCGGCAATGGGCTCGAGGATTTCGGGATTATTCTGGAAGACCTTTCGCGCGGCCGCGCGGACGACAGCCACGCCGGTGCGGGTCATCCTGCCGAGCGGCGGGCGGCGTGGTCCGGCAGGCATTCCAAGGCCGTTCATCAGCGTCTTGATCGGCAGCGGATTGCGGAACTTGTCGACGACTTCGAGCGTCGTTCCGCCGAGCTGCCGCTGGTTGCTGACGCTGACAGTGACGATCCCGAACAGCGGTGCGAGCGCTTCGCAGAGCTGCTCTGCGCGATTGAGATCGTGTGAGAGCACCGCGCGCGTCATCTCTTCTATGGCCCCGGGGGCGACGTTCGAGACGACGGAAATGACGCCCGATGCGCGGATCAACTCATCCGCCATCATCTTGAATGTGAGATCGTCATCGCCCGAGATGATGTCGAACTTCTCGCCGACGAGTTCGCGCGTCCGGGCCATTCGCTCGAGATCGCCGGTTGCTTCCTTGACGGCGGATACGTTGGGATACGTATCGGCAAGGATAGCGAGGTCCTCCGGGCTGAGCTGGCAGCCGGTGCGCCCGGGTATGACGTAAGGCACGACCGTGATCGAGGGGAATTTCCTTGCGATGGCGCCGTGATACTCGAGGCGCAGCTCGAGCGACGAGGGGCCATTGTAATAGCAATCAACGAGCAATACCGCGTCGGCTCCGGCATTGGCGGCGTGTGCTGATGCCGAGATAGCCTCACGGGTGGAGTTACTCCCCGTGCCGGCGATCACGCGGCAGTTGCCGCGTGCTGCGCTGATCGCCCGGTCGATAACGTCATTGTGTTCATCCCAGTCGAGCGTCGGCGATTCGCCGGTCGTGCCCACCGGCAACATGCCGCTGATGCCCTGGGCTATCTGAAACTCGAGGTTACGCTTGTAACCGGGCCAATCGACCTGCCCGTTGGCCCTGAAAGGCGTCACGAGCGCGGTCCAGGCCCCCTCCATCTTGATCATTTAACTTCCCCGTAAACGTGGATCGTCTGGCGCCCCACACCAAACGTCGCAGATTCCCAGAAGGTGCCTCCGATACTTCGAACGGGCGCCCGCAGTCTGGCGCGGATTACCAGGACTTGGTCTGCCGCTTCTTTTTCTTTGCCTTGCGCTTCTCTTTCAGGCTCTTTTGAGACTTCGTCGGGGCTTTCTTCTCGCCTTTGTCGCGTGATTTGGACATCTCTATGCCTCCTTATTGCCCGCCGGACGACGGGGCGGCGCATTGTCTCCTGTCGGGTGAGAGTCTATGCGAAACGGGCCCCTATTGTCAAGTGGAAATCGTCGCGCGCAGATGAGGATGCTATGATGCCACGCAGGAGCGAGCAATCAAAGAGGCATGGTCGAAGGAAGTCTCGGCTGTGGTGAAGGCTGCTCTCACCCTTCCGGCTCGAGCATCTTGCCGAAAGGCTCGGGCACCGGCTGGCATCTTGGCGCGAGCAGTTTGATCGGCAGCAGCAGTGAATCGGCGTGGAAGATGACGAGTTGGCTCTTGGGCTTGCGGCCGCAGCCTCCCATACGAGAAGCGGTCACGATCCCGGCCGGCCAGGGTAATCTGAGGACTGGCTTCGGCGGACTAGTCAAACACATTCCCTGGCCCGGCCGGAGACCTAAAGAGGATAACTCCGGTTTGGCCCGCCGCTGCATCTGAATTGCGGCAGATGCACACGCCAGCCTCTCGACCTGTTGGTGTAACGCAAAACGCGTACCGCTGCTGAGGCAACGCGCCCCTATTGGCGCTCGATAGTGGCTGGAGGCCAAGGTTTACGTTCACTTGCAGTATCTGCTTGACGTCACGTGCCCGGGCCGGTTGCAGGGCCAGAAAGGCACTACGCAGGAGAAGTAGTGCCATATTGGCACAACCTCGGCGGGGCTTTCGGGCTATTGGCTGTCGTCGGCTTCGTCGGCCTGTTCCGCCTGCTGGTCCAATCCTTCCAGCAGGTCGGTGATGATCCCCTCGGCACGGTCGCGGTCTGTCGTCAGGACGAGGACCTGCCCCCAGCCGTGGGTCGGTGTCAGGATGCCGTCGAGCGCCCTGCTGTCGAATGTCTCGACCATCACCGGGATGCCCTCGGCTTTGAGCGCATCCTCGATCACCAGCGCCTCGGCGAGGCAGCCGGCCGTGTGAACGTTGCACGTCTCGCCTTCACGTATCAACTGATCCGCTGGCTCATCTTCCATTTTCATATCCTCAGGTTGCTCTTCCGGCCAAGTTGGGTTGAATATCTCCGGCGGATCGGAGCGACTACGCTTCGGATGAACTTCTGGACCTGCTGCGGTGCGCGGCCGACGAACTTCTTCGGATCGACCAGATTGGGGATGTCGTCGCGTATTGCGGCGAATGCATCGTCCGTTCCGATTCGTTCGAGGAGGTCGTTGTCGCCGCCTTCGAGCTTAACGCGCTTTGCGGCGGCCATCGAATGGGTCCTGATTCGCGCGTGCAGCTTCTGACGGTCGCCGCCGGCCTGCACTGCTGCCATCAGGATGGCCTCGGTGGCCATGAAAGGCAGCTCGCGGGCGAGGTTGGCCCCGATCATCTCGGGATAGACGACCAGCCCGCTCGACACGTTCAGGCATATCTCGAGAATGCCGTCTGCGATGAGGAAGCCTTCCGCCAGGCTGACGCGGCGGTTGGCCGAATCGTCGAGCGTGCGTTCCAGCCACTGCTCTGCGGCGGTGAGTGCGCCATTGAGCGAATTGCTGATCAGCAGCCGCGCGAGGGCGGTGAGCCGCTCGGCTCGCATCGGGTTCCGCTTGTAGGCCATCGCGGAGGAGCCGATCTGCTTCTTCTCGAAGGGTTCTTCGATCTCCTTGAGCCGGGCCAGCAGGCGGATGTCGTTGGCGAACTTGTGTGCGGTCTGCCCCAGGCCCGAGAGCGCGGCAAGTATCCGGGCATCCACCTTGCGCGGATACGTCTGCCCGGTGACGTCGTAAGTTTTGTCGAAGCCGATCTTTTTTGCGACGAGCGCGTCGAGCTTCTCGACCTTGCGGTGATCGCCGTCGAAGAGCTGGAGGAAGCTCGCCTGGGTGCCTGTCGTGCCCTTCACGCCGCGTGCTCGAAGCTGCTTGCGGCGCAGCTCGAGTTCGGCGAGGTCCATTGCGAAATCCTGCACCCACAGGCACGCGCGCTTGCCGACGGTCGTCGGCTGGGCCGGCTGGAAATGCGTATGCCCGAGCGTCGGCAGGTCCTTGTATTTCTCGGCGAAGGCGGCCAGGCGGTCGATCACGTTCGCCAGGCGGACTATGCACATGTCGAGCGCCTCGGCGAGGATTACGAGGTCGGCGTTGTCGCCGACGAAACAGCTCGTGGCCCCGAGGTGGATGACCGGCTGCGCGGCGGGGCACTGCTTGCCGAAGGCATAGACGTGAGCCATTACGTCGTGCCTGACCTCGCGCTCGCGGGCCTCGGCGACTTCGAAGTTAATGTCGTCGGCAAAGCGCTTCATTTCGGCGATCTGTTTCTGGGTGATCTTCAGGCCGAGCTCGCGTTCGGCCTCGGCGAGCGCGATCCAGAGCCGCCGCCACGTGCGGAACTTCTTCTCGGCCGAGAAGAGATAGCTCATCTCGGGTGTCGCGTTGCGCGTTACGAGCGGCGACACGTAGACATCGTATCTGTCCTGTTTCTTCTTCATTGTGCCCCCTCAGTCCTTCCGTGACCATCTGATGCCGTTGGCCGTCAATAACCGTGAGCCATTGTAGCGGCAAGAGGGCGGCGGGTCAACGGGAAGGAAATGGAACCACAGATGAAGAGGCCTGGGTGCCGCCATGTGGCATCTTCTTCTTATCTGTCTCCTATCTGTGTTCATCAGCGTTCATCCGCGGTTTGAATCTTCTGCTCAGGGTGATGGAACCGCAGACAAAGAGGCCTATCTGCGGAGATGTGGCATCTTCTTCTTATCTGTTTCCTATCTGTGTTCATCAGCGTTCATCCGCGGTATGAATCTTCTGCTCTATGGTGATGGAACCACAGATAAACACAGATGAACGCAGATGAAGAGGCCTGGGTGCCGCCATGTGGCATCTTCTTCTTATCTGTTTCCTATCTGTGTTCATCAGCGTTCATCCGCGGTTCCGATCTTCTCTTTCCCGATCACGTCGGCCATGATGCTTCGGAAGCGTTCGAAATCGAAGTTCACGGGCACCCCGGCTTTCACGAAGTGGCCGAGGGCTTCGGAATGCAGCTTCCGCAGATGCGCGATGGGTGGCTTCTTCGTGATACCTGCGAGCCTGTCTTCGAGGAAATCCCTGAGGCGGTTGTCGGCTGTGGACTTCAATGCGCCCGGCGACGCCCAAAGCGAACGTCCGTTCATCCGGCGTGCGTGCAATATGACGTCGAAACCGACGGCCCCCGTTGCCGTGATCTGCTTGAACGTGTCGTGCGCTTTGTCGAAGGTGCCGATCGACTCGATCTCGAAGCCTGCTGCACCGAGCGCCCCCTGGATGCCCTGCCAGACCTTTGCGGAAGAATTGTGGAAGAGCAGAGTGAGCCAGCCGCCTTTGCGCAGCACGCGGTGCATCTCGCCGAACGACCGCTGCATCAACTCCGAGTACTCGGAGCACCCCTTGCCCTGCGTGCGGCTGATGACCGCCTCGAAGGCTGCATCCGTGTGATGGCCGAGCCAGCTCTCCCACAGCAGGTTCAGCTCGGAATACTGGATATTCCCACCGAACGGCGGATCGGTGAAGACATAATCCACGCAGCCGTCGGGAATGTTTGACAGATCGGTCGCGCGCTGCGTGACGACACGGACCTTGGCCCGTTTGAGGTCCGGCAGGAGGGCCATTGCCGCCGAGACATCGGCCACCTTCCTGCGGAAGAGTTCGAAGACGTTGATTTCAGGGTAGAAGCCCGGGATGTACATCGTGCCGAGCAGCGGGCCGGGCGCAATGCCGAGCGACGGGATGTATTTGTTCGTCCGGGACGCACGGGGCAGCGTTCCGGTAAACGCAAACGCCAGCCGCGAACGGAGGGTATCGTCGGTGACGCAGCCGATCTTCACCCAGAGCGCCGCCAGCGCCAGCCGGTTGCGGGGCGAAAAGAGGTCGGCAACCGTGTGTATCCCGCTGCGGTGTACGCGGTTGATCTCGTCGGCTTCAACGGGGATTGGGTTATCTGGACACCAGAGATGATCCGGCAGCGCGGCCTCTGCAAGCTGCTCGACGCGCGCGAGATCGGCATCGGCAGGTGGTTTCTGGCCGCGGCCGCATCGCCCGCAGCGATACTTGACGAGCACGGGATGCCAGTCGATGAGGTCCTGGGGGGATTTCTTCAGTTCGCGATTGCACGCGGGGCACTTGTATGAGCGCGAGACGCTGCGCCCGCCGCGGGCAACGTCCCACAGGACGTATTCGTGCGAGCAGTGGCGGCAGCGGTAACGCACGCTGAAGACGGTCATCGTGATTTGGGCATCCCGGCCGCAGCCGGCGCATTCGGTGGAGTAGAGGTCGGGGAAATCGTGATTCATCTCGGCTGCGATGCGCTCGGCCTCGGCGAGGAACGCCTTGCGGTCTATGCTGGTGCAGCAGTTGGCGGCGATAAAGGTCGCCGCGGGGGAGAGATCGATCAGGATCGCCGAGCGCTTGGCCCTGAGTGCGGCGACGCCCGTCATCCCCGAGCCGCAGAAGGGATCGAGCACGAGGCCGTTCCTGGGCGAAAAGTGCCGAATGAAAGGCTCGATGCCCTGCGGCGGAACCTTCGTATGATAGGAATGTGCCCGGTAGATGGGCGTGTGCTTCTTCGCCCGAACGTGTGCTCCGGCCGCCGGATGCGCGATGCGACAGGACGATTTCGAGCCGAACTCCTCTATGAAAGCGGCTATGCCGTCGCCGCCGCAAGGCGACCACACAGGGTTCAGGTCGATGCCGGTCACTCCTGCAATGCTCAAGAGGCTGCCTCCTTTGTCGCGTCATTGTATGCCGGTACGGCTGAGATTCAAAATCCAAAAAATGTAGCAGGCTTTTAGCCTGCCGATTCACTTTAGCAGACTGGAAAGTCTGCTCCACATAACTGTAAATAAATGTATGGACATTGGAATGCCGCTGAAATCACGTTGAAGTTTTCCGAAATAATCGATACTCTAATGGACGAAGAGGCCGCCCGGAAGATGAGGGATAAACCGCCGCCGGAGAGAGGAGGGGAATGATGAACGATGAGAAACCCGCCGACGATGCCCAGTCGAACGAGGGCGAAGATGAGCCGATCCGGCTGACCCCCGGAACGCCGGAGGAGACCGGGTGGCAGTCGATAGCGCCCGACAAGATGCCGGAGCCTGTTCCAGGCGGCACGTACGGGATGCGCCCGAGGGCTCCGCAAGGCGCATCGGACCGACTCCCGCCGCTCCCGATCGCTCCGCCTTCGGCGTCGGTCGACGTACGGGCACTCCTGGACACGCTCCATCACGAGCGCATTCGGGTGGGATTCGGCGTCGGCAGCGGTATCAAGCTCGGCATCGGCATCATCCTGTCGCCGGTGATACTATTTGCAGCGTCCGCGGCGATCATCCGGATCCTCGTCCTCGCAACGGACTGGCAGACCGCCGACCTCATGTGGAGCCGCATCGAGGGTATCTGGCGGCAGGTCGGCACATGGTTCGTCGGCACTGGCTGATCTCTCCCGCGCGGAACGGCATCCGCTTCTCAGTCCCGGGAAAATCTGCAATCGCATCGCGTTCTTGCCGAAACTGAAACGATGGGCGCTCCGCGCGCTCGGGCTGACATCAACGTGCCCAGCCCGGCCGCGGGCAGGCGGCGCGAGAACGTGAGAGCCGTGATGAGCGAAACTGTACCCGATACCGCCCCGCCTCAGCGGGCAGGCAGGCGCATCCTGCTTGTCCCGCAGGGCACTTGCGTGGAACACGCAGCCAGGCCGCTGGTGATCGCCCGGGAACTTCAGGCCCGGGGCTGCGAAGTCCATTTCGCATGCTCGGGGCCATACGCCCGTATCGTCAAGAACGCAGGTTTCGACCCACATCACATCAGCAACGTGGCGCCCGATCTGCTGCTCGAAGGCACAAGAAGGCATCGCAGAAGGGCCGATGCCGTCGAACTTATCGGCGAGTACGTTGACGAAGAAATAGCGCTGATTGAGAGCCTCCGCCCGGACGCGGCCGTCGGAGATTTCCGCCCCACCCTCAGCATCTCGTGCGAACTGATGCGCACCCCGTACATCGCCATTGTCAACGCCTGCTGGACGCGGTATTCCGTAACGGGAGCGGTTCGCAAGCCATCCCTGCACCGGCTATTCTCCATGTGTGGAGTTGGGGCGGTTCGCGAATTGCCCATACACGAGATGCGCGGGCATCTCGAACCCTTCAATCGCTTCTGCCTACTGCGCGGGCTTCAGTCGAAGAGCACCATCCACGATCTGATCGAGTCCACTGTGCTGAATCTCGTGATGGATGTTCCGCAGCTCTTCCCCATGCGTGGAGCACCGAAACATTATCGATACATCGGTCCGGCTGTTGGGGCGGTTCGCGAACCGCCCCTTCCCGACGGGTACGCCCGGATTCGCCATGATCTGCCGCCCGTCTACGTGTCGCCGGTAAGCGCGCTTCGCGAAACGCCCCTGCTTCAGACGGTTTTCGATGCAATGCCTGACGGCAGCATCCAACTGATCGCTACGACCAACGGTGCGGATCCGCCGTCGTCGCTGCCGCCGAATTGCTTCGTCGAGCGGTTCATTCCGGGCGCGAAGATCATGAAACATTGCGACCTGGCCATATGCGAGGCAAGCAGTGCTGCTATCTACCAGGCTCTCGCAGCCGGTGTGCCCATCCTGGCAGTGAATCCTGCAACTCCCGAGCACGTCCTGAACGCGCATCGCATCGTGGAACTGGCTGCAGGTTTGGCACTGCCGCCTCGCTTCACGCCGAAAGGCCTCGCCGAGGCCGTCAACGCACTGCTGACTACACCGGCATTCCGCACGACCGCAGGAGCGATGGCAGGAGCAATCGCGAAGTACGCAGCCGGCCGGATGGGAGCCGAAGCGATCATTCAGGCTCTCGACCAGCGGCAGGCGGTTCACGGCAACATATCGAGCGAAGCCTCGAGAACGGCCTCCGTGGCGACGCTGCCCACGGTGTGATCCTCAGCCCGGATGATGCGCGTCTCCGGATGCAACGGCCGCCAGTGGCAGGGATCGCTCGGCCCGAAAACGACCACCGACGGCACGCCCATCGCTGCGGCCAGGTGCGTCACACCACTGTCGTTGCCAATGAGCTGCCCGCACAACGAAATGCCCGCCGCCAATACCGCCAGGGGCGCGTCACTCAGTTCCGCAAGCGGCAGCCCCCCTGCATGGTGACGAAACGCCTGCGCCGCCTCGCGGTCGGCTGGGCCTTCTATCAGCACGATTGACAAACACCTCCGATGCAGCTGACGCGCGACGGCAGCGAAGCGTTCAGCCGGCCAGTTCTTCGTCCTGCCGCCGCTGCCGGGATGAATCGCAACGCGCGGAGCCGGTGCCGTCGCCAGCAGCTCGCGAGCCGCCCTTAGCGGCTGTTCCAGCGGAAGCATTGCCTGCAAGGCGCATTCGGGCGTCGATGGCCCCAGAAGGTTCTCGATGACCGCGCGGTCGAGAATCTGCTCGGCCGCGTGGCAGCGGGCGCGCTCGTCGGGCAGCGGATCGACCGCAACTGCATACGGCAGGTATCGTCTGAGAGCCCGGATGATGGTCTCATCGCGGTGCTTCCAGAGTGAAACAGCGAGCTGAAACTGCGAGAAGAACTCGCCTGCTGCGGGCATGACGGCATCTGCCGGCATGAAAAGGGCGCCGGCCGCCGGGCGATCTATCGACCACGCAGCGTCAACGATCCCCTGGGCCTTGAGCCACTCTGCATAAGAAGGCGTCGCCATCAGCTCGATAGAACTCCCGGGATACTGCCTGCGAAGAGCCGCCAGCAGCGGCAGTGTCACGATCACGTCGCCCAGCGCACCGGGCCGCATCACCAGAATGCGCGATATGTCGTCGTAAGGCATTCAATCACCGGACTGTGCAGTATGTTTATTACGGCAGCATTGTATGCGCCGCGCAATCTGCTGTCAATTGCATCGAGGGAAACAATTCAGCACATTGCTACGCACGTTGTGTGTCGCTATAATGCGCCGGCCGGTACTTCGGCATATTCTTGCAGCTCTATCATCGCAAGGAGAGCGGGAGCACTTGATGCACGGCGAGATATCACGCATTGCAGGCAGCGTGCTGGCCGGCGGTGAGGTGACCGCGGAGGATGCGGGCGTTCTCGCGGCTGCGTCGGGATCGGATATCTACGATCTGCTCTACTGGGCGAATCGCATTCGCGAGCGCTTCTGCGGCGACGATATCCACCTGTGCAGCGTTGTAAACGCGCGCTCAGGCGCATGCGGGGAGAACTGCTCATTCTGTGCGCAGTCGGCCCATAATCGCACCGATGCGCCCGTCTATCCGATGCTCGCCGAGGAGCGTATCATCGAGGCCGCACGGAATGCTGCCGCGTGCCTGCGGAGTCCTGCTGCGCACTTCGGAATCGTTACCAGCGGACCAGATCCCGGGGGTAGCGGCGACTTCGATACCATCTGCCGTGCGGCCGAGCGCCTGTCGTCCGAAGGCGACGTAGGCGTCTGCGTCTCGCTCGGAAGCTTGACGCCTGGGCAGGTCATGGCGCTCAAGGAAGCCGGCGTCCGGCGCGTGCATCACAATGTAGAGACGTCCCGCAGCTTCTTCCCGCACGTCTGCACGACGCATGACTACGATGATCGCATCGAGACGGTTCGCAACATACAGGCCGCCGGGCTTGATACCTGCTGCGGCGGCATCTTCGGGCTGGGCGAGAGCCGGCAGGACCGTGTCGACATGGCGCTGGAACTGCGCGAGCTCGATGTCGACTCCGTGCCGATCAACTTCCTGAATCCCGTCGCCGGCACCCCGTGCGAGAAGAACGAGCCGCTCGAGCCGCTCGAATGTCTGAAGATCATCGCATTGTTCCGGTTTGTGCTGCCGGCGAAACCGATCAGGACGGCCGGCGGCCGCGAGCGCAGCCTGCGCGACTTGCAGGCGTGGATGTACTACGCAGGGGCGAACGGCACGTTGATCGGCAACTACCTTACGACCACAGGCCGGGCGCCGGAAGACGACCTGCAACTGATCTCCGACCTGGGACTGCGAGTGGCGGGTTTTTCCTCAGATGCGAAGTGATCCACCCCAGCGGGCAGGCGTGCTGAACGTCCTCGTTACGGGAGCAGCGCGCGGCCTGGGGCGTTCAATTGCGCTGCGGTTCGGTATGCACGGCTGCAACGTCGGGATCAACTACGTCAAGAGCGGCGATCTCGCCCGCGAGGTAGCCGAGCAGATAGCTCGATTCGGCGGAAGCACGACGCTGTGCCGGGCCAATGTCTCGAAGCCGGATCAAGTGGAGGCGATGTTCGCACGGCTGAAGGAGGAATGGGGCTCGCTCGACGTGCTGGTGAATAACGCGGGCATCACCCAGGACGCGCTCGTCATTCAGACGAGCGAAGAGAGCTGGCAGCGGATAATGGACGTGAACCTGAAAGGCGCGGCCTCGTGCGCGAGACGTGCAGCCGAGATGATGCGAGACGGCGGCCATATCATAAACATCGCATCGCTCAGCGGCATGATCGGCCGTCCCGGCCAGGGCGCCTATGCGATGGCGAAAGGGGCGCTCGTGGGTCTGACGAAATCGCTTGCGGCGGAGCTGG
Source organism: Planctomycetota bacterium (assembly GCA_030614245.1). Classification (GTDB taxonomy): domain Bacteria; phylum Planctomycetota; class PUPC01; order JABMSA01; family JAUWKK01; genus JAUWKK01. Next base: position 12,864 of record JAUWKK010000033.1, read on the forward strand.
GCGCCGGGAACATCTGTGTCAACGCTGTTCTGCCCGGCTATCTGCCCACGGACATGGGCCTCGCAGCCTCGGAGGCGATGCAGCGGGCCATCGAAGAGAGCGTCCTGGGCAGACTGCCCGACATAGATGACGCCGCGAAATTCATAGTGCAACTAGCCGGGATGAACGGCGTATCGGGGCAGGTTTTCAATCTCGACAGCAGGCTGTGGGGCGGGCCGTGATTGATTTCATCAGCGATTACCTTGGCGAGAGAGAGCGGCTCGGGCTGCGGCGGCATCTGCGAGAAGTCGCGTCGCCGCAGGGGCGGACCGTCCTCGTTGATGGCCGCGAACTGCTATGCTTCTGCTCGAATAACTACCTCGGCCTGGCGAACGACCCCGCGCTCAAGCGTGCCGCAAAGGAAGCCGTGGACCGGTTCGGCACGGGCGGCGGTGCGTCGCGCCTGATCTGCGGTAACATGCCGCCGCATCGGCAGCTCGAACGCGCCGTCGCCGGGCTGAAGGGCACCGAAGATGCGATACTGTTTCCGTCGGGCTATGCGGCGAATG
>JAUWKK010000153.1 GCA_030614245.1 Planctomycetota bacterium
ATGGCCCTAGGGCCAGGTGGGTCCAGAGCGACAAATTGCACAAGCCCTGAAAGGGCGAAATAATGCTGGGTATTGGCAAGCCATGCCATAGGCAGGCAGGCTGGAAAGCCTGCCCCACGAAGAGATGCCGCCCCAACGGGGCGGTGGGCTGAACAGATACGAGGATGGCCCGCAACGCACGTCCCTTGGCGTTACTCGGTCTTCAGCGGAACCTGGAGCTTGAGGGTCTTGGTCTTCTGTTCCCACTCGGTTCTCTGGAGCTTGAAGTTCTCGGGATCGAAGTGGTAACGGTCGCCGCCCCAGAAGTAGTCCGCACGGAAGACCTTCACCTTCACTTTCGCCCGTTCGCCGTTGACTTCCAGCACCTTGACGGCGGAAAGACCGCTGACGTAGAGCGAGAAGTAGTTGGTATCGCGGTGGATCTGGCGAAAAAGTGCTATGCCGTGCTTGGTCTGCCCGGGCTTGAGCAGGCCGCGGACCTCGAGGCAGTTGAGGTACTTGCGCTTGTCGCGAAGCTGGGCCAGCCGCTGCGCGGCGGGGTAGTAGTTGTCCAGGTATCTCTTGCCTTCTTTCGTGATGATCTCGAACTCCGGCCTGAGCATCTTCGCATCGTCGTGCGGGTTCTTGACCGTGTACGTAATGTACCAATATGCCACCTTCCCGTGGACAGGGTCGTCGATACTGACACGTTTCGGTGCGATGTGGTCGAAGTCGAACGTCCACGGCACGGGAGCATCGCCTGCAATGGCAAGAGTGCATATACCGGCAACCAGGGCTAATGTCAGGGTTGTGAGTCTCATTCTTGCTTCCTTTTCACGCAGCAGTTTAACGAAGTGGCGCTATCATACGGCAGCGGGGGCTTTTTTCTTCTTAGGGTTTTGTTTCCGGCCGTAGTCGGCTTCGGCCTGCGGCACGGCGGCGCCGGTCTTACGCGCCTTTCTGAAGTTAGCTATCACGTCCTTCGGGCAGGCGTTCACGCACAGCCCGCAGTTCACGCATTTATTGTAATCGATCTTCGCCAGATTGTCGATAACTTTAATCGCCTCTTTCTTGCAGGATTTTTCGCACAGCTTGCATGCGATGCACCCGACCTTGCACAACTTGTTGACGACCTTGCCTTTATCGTGCGACAGGCACTGTACCGGCACGTGCTTGTCGATCGGCAGCAGCTCGATGATATTCTTCGGGCAGGCGGCGGCACATTTGCCGCAGCCGGTGCAAAGCTTCTCGTTGACGTATGGCGTGCCGCCGCGCATCGAGATAGCATCAAACGGGCAGACGTCCGCACACGTGCCGAGCCCCAGGCAGGCGTATTCGCAGTTCTTCAGGATGCCGCCGGTCAGCAGCATGGCCGCGCGACAATCCCGGATGCCATCGTAAACTATACATTCGCCGACATCCGGGCCGCCCTTGCAGCGGACTATCGCCACTACCGGCGTGCGCTCGTCCACATTGACACCCATTATTTGACAAATGTGCGCTATTGCCTCGGGCGTCGCCACCGGGCACGCATCGGCCGGCGCCTCGCCTTTCACGATCGCTTCAGCCAGCGCCGAGCAGCCGGGGAAGCCGCAAGCCGAGCAGTTGGCCCCCGGCAATTCGTCGGTCACCCGTTCCACGCGCGGGTCGATGTCCACAGCGAAGACTTTGGCGGCGACGGCAAGCCCCAGCCCGAAAACTGCTGCCAGCGCGGCCATTATGATGACCGCCGCTTTCGCCACTGTGATGATTGCAGCCATTTCCATTTACTGTATCGCTCAGGCCATTCCGGCGAATCCGAGAAACGCCAGTGCCATCAATCCTGTGCAGATGAACGTGATGGGCGCACCTTTCAGCGGCTCAGGCACCGGTAACTGGGCCAAACGCTCGCGAACGCCCGACATCAGCGGCATCGCAAACGTGAAACCGAGCCCCGCAAAGAAGCCCTGGAACGTCGCCAGGAACAGGCTCAATTCCTCGGGAGCGTCCGTCGTATTGAGCAGCGTTACACCCAGCACGGCGCAGTTAGTCGTGATAAGCGGCAGGAATATCCCCAATGACTTGTACAGCGCGGGGATCATCTTCCGCATGAACGTCTCGACGAGCTGCACGAGCGACGCGATCACCAGGATGTAGCTCACCGTCCGCAGCACGGGTTCGAGCCCGTAGGGCCGCATCGCATCCGGCAGCATCGATCTGAAGAGCGGCGCGTCCGGCCTCAGCACAAACGTGTAGAGCAGGTACGTCACGAACGACGCGAGCGTCATGACGAACGTGACCGCCATTCCCATCCCGAACGCCTTGTCCGTGCGGTCCGATGAATTGACGAACGGGCAGAGCCCGAGAAACCTCGACAGGACGTAGTTGCTGACCAGCGTCACGCTGACGATGATCGAGAGAAGTTGTCCCCAGCTCCAATCCATTTATCCCGCCTCCCCGACCTTCTTACGCATCCCGAGCCACTTGAAGAGGCCCAGCAGCAGCCCGAGCATCAAGAAGGCCCCCGGCGCCTGCGCCATCGCCGCGGCAGGCTCGTAAGTCATCGACCATTTCAACCCGAACAGCGTCCCGCTGCCCAGTCCTTCGCGGAAGACTGCCACAAGCATCAAGGCTCCCGTGAAGCCGATGCCCATCCCGAGGCCGTCCAGCGCAGAGGCCAGCAGCCCGTTCTTCGAAGCGAAATCCTCCGCACGATAGATGATAATGCAGTTCACCACAATGAGCGGAATGAATATCCCCAGCGCCTCGCTCACTTCAGGCGGGAAGAACGCCTTCATCAGCAGTTCGACCATAGTCACAAAAGACGCTATGACCACGATATAGCAGCCGAGCCGCACTCCCCGGGGGATCGCCTTCCGGATCAGCGAGATGATGACGTTGGAGCACAACAGAACGGTTGTAGCCGCCATGCCCATCGCGAAAGCATTATTGATACTGTTGGAAGTCGCCAGCGCCGGGCACAGCCCCACCATCAGCACGAAAATCGGATTGCGACGGATCAGGCCCTTGGTGAACTCGCCGAGCATCGTCGCTCCTGCAAGGTCAGACGCAGAAACAGGCCAGCACAGAGGGATTATAGTGTCTTGGGGGCGGTGCAGTCCAGGATAATTGGGGGTTGACCTTCGTGGGGCATTAGCGGGGAAGGGCGCCATTAAACCGTGCTGCGAGGCAGGAACAGTTCCTGGAACGAATTGATGAAATACGAGTCGGTCATTCCCGCGATGAAGTCTATTGCGAGTTGAGCGGGTGCCACGCTGCGCCAGTCGGCCACGTCATGGCGCAGAAACCGTTCAAGCTCTTCGATACACTTTTCCTCGCGATCGGGGAATAGATTGCCGTTCGGCCGCCTTACGGCTCTTTCAATAAGGCCACGGAACTCATGGTACATGAACTCCATGGCTCTATCTATTTGCTTGAAATAGCTGCCCACCTTCTTGTGTTTGTAGATGTGCTCGTTACTGAACTCACTGAATGTCTTCATTGCGGCGCAGACTTCTGGACTGACCCGTATCGCCTTGTGGTCCTCACTCTTCTCTACGATATCGCGCACAAGCGATGCTATTATGGCTCCATTAGTGTCTCCGAGCCGTTGCCGGACCTCCTTGGGGATGTCGTCCCGCTTGACGAGCTTCGTTGCCACAGCATCCTCGAAATCTCTTCCCAGATACGCCACTTTGTCGGCCATACGAACCACGCAACCCTCGAGAGTCGCAGGAAGTGCGCCGATCTCGGTCAATTGATCGAGGTCCTCAGGTTTTCTGTCTCTGTCGGGCTTCAGTTCCTGCTCGAATGTCTCACCGGAGTGGCAGGCGATTCCGTCGCGGACAGCAAATGTCAAGTTGAGGCCGGGATGCTTGTCTCCGTACGGTGATTCAAGACAATCGACCACGCGCAGACTATGAAGCTCGTGGGCAAACGCGAGACCATCATCCTGCGCCAATTTATGAAGGTTTTTCTCTCCTTCGTGCCCGAAAGGGGCATGACCCAGATCGTGTCCCACTGCCATAGCGGCCACGAGTTTGCCGTTGAGTTCCAGAGCTTTTGAGATTGTGCGCGCGACCGAGGCTACGTGCAGGCTGTGCTCGAGACGCGTGCAAATATGGTCATTCCGCGGAGATATGAAGACCTGTGTCTTGTGACGCAGCCGCCTGAACGCTCGGGAGTGAATGATGCGAGTGTAGTCGCGCTCGAACTCCGTCCGGAACTCGTCGGGTTCCTGGGGATACTTCCGGCCACTTGCCGGGCGATCTGGGGATTTCGCAGCGAACTCGTGGAGGTAATTGAACTCTGCCTGTTCCCGTAACTCTCTTGAGCAAGGCTTTGCCACTGCGTCCCCCACTGATTATGAATCTGTTGTGTTGCGCCGTCCAAATACTGCGAAGAGCATCTCAAATATGCTCGCACAAGGACGTCGTGCGAAGGAATTTTGCAAGGTCCTCTATGCTGGCCTTGCGGCGCAACGCTTGCCAGATGTTTTCGCCAAGGCCCAAGTAATCTTTCATTTGCTGTCGCCGCTGAGCAGACTTGGCTTCGTGGGAAGAGTGCTTAGCGAAAGAGCGGGTCATCGCCTCAACAGCCGCTGAGACTTCATCATATATGCAGAAATCGAATAGCCCTGCCACGAGCGGGTTCTGCTCGCCACGGAAAACAGATCGCCCGTCGGACTGGTATCCCACTATGGCCTTGCCATCGCTCCATGCGAGGGCAGCTTCGGACACGGCGCCTTCATCGGGTACCCTCCCGTTGAGATTCACAATAATCCCATCGCACGCCGTCAATACTTGATAAACGTCCAAAGCAAAGATGGCTTTGGAGACCATCCGACCGGCGTCGGCTGGAGCCAGCCCTTGATTCGTTAGTGCTTCTACACATACGGTCAGTTCCAGGCCGTCGCGTTGTGGCAGAAACGTATCGTACCCGGCATCCTTGAAGGCATCCGCGATCTCCTGCATTTCTCTGCGTTCGGGCTCGTTGAACAGCGGCCCGGCGCAATAGATTCGACGAGGAGCATCATTCATTAGTCTTGTCTCCACCGATTGGAGCCTAACGGTTGCTTTTAAGGATAGCTTCTGAGAACCCTGAGTCAAGAAAATCTCTTGGAGCATGTCATGACAAAACCGTCCGCGCCTGGAACGAAAGCGAAGCAAAACGAGCCGCCCTGAAGAGGCAGAGGGCTGTAGCCGGGGCCCAGGCCCCCCATCCCCCGGTTGAAAATACCGCCAAGGGCTTGATTTCAGGCCGCCCGAAGCATACACTGGCACCATGGATAACAGGCCCCGAGGTAGCACCCGATGAGATTGAAGCAGAAAAAAGCCCTCCTGGGCTTGGGTCTGGATAACGACGATGGCCACAGCCGGTATACGAAAGGCCCCAACTTCCACCTGCTCGGCGGCTCGGAGGAAACACACGAGCGCATGCAGGAGACCGCTATGAAGTTCAACGAGAAACTCAAGGAGCGCGAGAAGACCATCGACGACATCTCCAAACGGGAGTTCTTCGATATCATAGACGAGGTCGCGTGATACCCCTCACGCCGCTGACCTGGAGAAGGACTCCACCCGCCGGTTCACGAAATCCCGTGGAACCTCTCAAGTAATCCTGCTATACTCCGCCGGTGATTTGGCCGCAATGGGCGGCTGCAATCGTGCTGTGTACATCAAGAAGTGCAAGGAGGACATCCGATGGCGAAGATCAGAATTGGCCTGACCGGCTGTGGCAGCATAATGCACGGCCACATCAGCCGGACGCTGAGCATTCCCGAAGCTGAAATCGTCGCACTCACCGACATCGACCCGAAGAAGTTCAGGGGGAAAAAGGCGGCCTTCCCCCAGCTTGCAGGTCTGCCCGAGTGCGACAGCCATAGAAAGATGCTCAAGGCAGTAGAGCTCGATGCCGTCTATATCGCGACGCCACACACGCTGCATTACAGGCAGGTGATGGACGCGATGGCCTCCGGCCTGCACGTGCTCTGCGAAAAACCGATGACGTGTACCATCAATCATGCGAAGAAGCTGCTCGAGAACGCCAGGAAGAAGAAACGCATCGTCTGCCTCGCGTATGGCCGCCACTACGCGGGCCAGTTCAGGTTCATCAAGAAGCTCATCGAAGAGAAACAGCTCGGCAGGCTCGAGTTCGTCCAGGCGCTGCAATGCCAGAACTGGCTCAAGTCCACCAAGGGCACCTGGCGCCAGGAGCCGGAGCGCAGCGGCGGCGGCCAGATCAACGACTCCGGCAGCCACATGCTCGACACCATAATGTGGGTTACCGGCCTGAGAGTCACCGAGGTATCGGCGTTCATGGACAACTGCGGCAGCAAAGTCGACATAAACTCAGCCGTCAGCATTAAGTTCAACAACGGCGCCCTGGGCAACATCTCGATAATGGGCAATGCCCCGATCTGGTGGGAAGACATCACCTTCACGTTCACCCAGGGCATGATTCTGTATCGAAATGGCGACCTGAGCTATCAGACCGGCGTCGGTGGCGAGATGCACCACGTGACCGACTTTCCCAACTGCGGTTCGGTCAATCACAACTTCATCGAGCTCGTTCAGGGCAAGGGCGAGAACATGTCGCAACCGATCAATGGCCTGAGCGTGATCGAACTGACCGAGGCCGCCTGGAAGAGCGCCGCGACCGGTGGGAAGGTCTACAAGGTGAAGTCGAAGTAGACCCGCCACCGGTGGGGGGAATGCGGAAAGCCCCGAATGGGGCGGAGTAAAATAGCCCACGGCAACGCCGTGGGGAAAATGATCGATCATGTTATAGCCCTGCAAGGGCGAAGTAAACCCGCCGCAACACAGGGCATGACTCCAAATCGTGGGGTATCTTATTGTGCCGCGAACGTGAGCGTCAGCGTCCGGTACGCCCGGGAGAGGCCCAGTCTGTTCGCTGCGAAGCAGCGGAGGTATATAGGCTGGGGCTTCAGCCCCAGTTGAGGAGCGAAACAAAACGAGCCGCCCGGGAGGGGC
>JAUWKK010000268.1 GCA_030614245.1 Planctomycetota bacterium
ATCCTGCACGGCAAGCGCGATGTCTTCCTCGATGAGATGACAGGACAAGCGGGAGACAAAGAAGATGATGCCAACATCTTCGCAAGGGACCTGCTAATCCCGGCCCGCGAATATGAGCAACTGATTGGCTCAGGCAGTCTGAGTAAAGCCAAGGTGCGGCAATTCGCATCGCGAATTGGAGTAGCTCCAGGCATCGTGGTGGGTCGACTTCAGTACGAGAAGAAGATCCCTTACAGCCACCTCAACGATCTCAAGCGCCCTCTCGAGTGGTCCACTGAGTAGACATTCAAATTGAACGCCTTCACGCTTCGGCTGTTCCGCCCCGCCTCGCCAGCCAATACCCCCCGCCGACGAACATGGCGGCAATGATAGCCAGGCCAGCGAGGAATCCGGCATCGGTCGGCTTGTGTTCGGGCGGGTTGAGGATGGCCTCGGCTTCCCGCTGGAGCTTTCGGGCGACTTTCTCGGCCGGCTCGCCCTGGCAGACGGCGGCTTCGGCCGATGCCAACGCGCGGCGAACGTCCTGCCAGCCCGAGACGTTCGGCTCCCGCCGGGCATACTGGAGCGCCTCGAGCGCGCGGCGGTTCTGCCTGGCTTTCGCGTAAAAGGCCTGCATCTGCGGCAGTTTCGTGGCAGACTTGCGGACGGGAAGGTATCCAGTGGCCATCGACCACTTCGCGGTCGCTTCCGGCGAGATGAAGAACTTGACGAACTCCCACGCCGCCCGCTGCACCTCGGGGCTTGTCTTGAACATGCAGATATTCGCGCCAAAGAGCACCGTCGACCGCTTGCAGCCGCGCCCGTGTGGGATGACGGCCATATCCCAGTCGGTCTTCAGCCCCAGCTTCCTGATGTTGCGTGCGAGATACGGCCCGGTCGTGCTCGACCTGATGAGGAACGCGGCCCTGCCGGCAACAACGGCCTCGCGGTCGTGATACGTTCCATGCGGGATTCGATACGCGAGGCCCTCGCCGATCAGCGTCTCGATTGTCTTGAGCGCCGCGAGCGCCTCCGGCTGATCGAAGAGCGGACGCTTGTGGTCGGCGGAGATCACCTCCCCGCCGAAGCTGAAAACCATTCCGTCGACGGTGGACGGATCGACCGACAGCGCATAGCCTTCCCTGCCGAGCTTCTTCACGTCGCGGCACATCTCGGTGAACTCGTCCCATGTCTCCGGCGCTCGGTCGTGGCCGGCCGCACGAAGCAGATCGAGGTTGTAATACATCATCAGAATGCTCTTGGTGAACGGAAACGACAGCATCCTGTTGCCGAACCTGGGATATCGGTTAGTTTCGAGGAAGACGGAGAAGATGTCTTCGCGGCTTTCCTTCGAGAGGCCGATCCTGGGATCATACAGGTAGTCGTCGAACGCGGCGACTACGCCGGCTCTTGCGAACGACGAGACCATGCTTTCGTATGCGACGGCGAGAGCGGGCGTTCGGCCGGCCCGAATGGCCGGCGCGAGCTTCTGATACAACTGCGTGTACGGCCCGATGTAAATCTCCTTCACGAAGATATCGCCGCGCGAATCGTTGAATGCGTCGACAATCTCCCTGAAGGCATCACGCTTCTCCATACTCTGCGAATGCCAGATAGCAACCTCAATCCGCTCGCCCGCCCCGGAAGACGGCGCTGCGATGAGCATCCATAAGAGAATCAATGCGCACACCGAGCGGAAATATCGGCGTTCGTCAGCGTTTATTCGGGGTCCCGTCATCATTGTTTCAGCCCGGCGCCCGTTACGCCCTCGATGAACCGCCGCTGGAGTATCAGGTAGAGCACGACTACCGGCGCCATAGTGAACGCCGAGGCGGCCATCAGCAGGTGAACCTCCGTGTGCTCCTCCTGCAGGAAGACCGTCAGCCCGAACTGCAGCGTGCGCATCATCTCCGAATCCGTCACGATCAGCGGCCACAGCAGGCTGTTCCAGCTCCCGAGGAATGCAAACAGCCCGACAGTGACGAGTGCGGGCCACATCATCGGCACGGCCACCTGCCAGAGGTATCGCCAGTGCCCGCAGCCGTCGATCTGCGCCGCCTCGAAGTAATCGCGCGGCAGCGACTTGAAGAACTGCCGCAGCAGGAAAATCGAGAACACGCTGGCCGTCCACGGGACTATCAGCGCCAGATACGTATCATACCACCCCAGCCGCATTACTATCAGTGAATTAGGGATGACCGTCACCTCGAACGGTATCATCATCGTGGCGAGCAGAGCGCCGAAAATAAGCCTCCTGCCTCGGAACTCGAGGCAGGCAAAAGCATAGCCCGCCAGGATCGAAGAAAACAGCACGCCAGCAGTCACGGCCACCGATGTGATCATGCTGTTGATAAAATACCGCTCGAACGGAGCTTGATCGTATGCTTCCGCGAAATTGCCCCACTGAGGAGACTCGGGAACGAGCGCGATCGGCACCTTCTGCGTCTCCGCGTCCGTCATCAGCGAAGTCGACAGCATCCATGCGAAAGCCGATACCATGACGACGGCGCCGAGTATGAGCAGGATGTGCGTGCCGATACGTCTCGCCACGGCGGATCGTCCTCGATAGGGCCTCTAACTATAATGCACCCGCCGGCCGATCAGGCGGGTCTGCACGAGTGTGAGCAGCAGAATCATCAGGAAGAGCAAGCACGCCACGGCGCATCCGTAGCCCACCTTGCCCTCCGATTCATAGAAGCACTGGAAGATATACATCGTCAGAGTCCGGGCCGAGCCGGTCGTCTCGCCCGAGGCCATCACGTAGACCTCGTTGAACGTGCGGAACGCGCGGATAGTCGAGATCAACAGCAGAAAGAAGAGCGTCGGCGACAGCAGCGGCAGTGTCACGTACCTCGCCCTCTTGAAGCCGGTGGCGCCGTCGATGCTCGCAGCTTCGAGCAGCTCTTTCGGGATCGCCGTCAGCCCGGCCAGCATTATCACGATATGAAAGCCGAGCGAATGCCAGATCGAGAATACCATCACACAGACCAGCGCCAGGCTCGGCTCGGCCCACGCTGAGAGGTCCATACCCATCCACTCGCCCAGCAGCGCTATCACGCCGCGGGAGTCCTGAACCCACTGGACATCCGGCGCTCCGCCGCCCATCAGCCACGCCAGCAGCGACGATGCCAGCCCCTGGCGATGAGGATAGAACACCCAACGCCACACCGCCGCAGCGGCCACAGTAGATGTGATATACGGCAAGAAATAGATCATCCGATACCAGCTCCGCCCGCGAATGCGCTGGAACAGCAGGTTCGCTATCACGAAAGCAATCGCCATCGTCACCGGCACCGTGCCTATGGCATAGTACACCGTCACGCGCAGCGCGCGCCAGAAGTCAGCATCGTCGAACAGCGCCCTCGAGTAATTAGCGAAACCGACGAACCTCTCGACCGTCAGACCCCAGTCGAACCAGCTCACATAGAAACCGTAGAAAAGCGGGAAAACACCGAACACACCCAGCACCAGCACCGCGGGCGCGATGTAACCATAGCCCCGCAGCGAGGCGAGGAGGGATGGCTTCATGTTTGAGTGGTCAGTCATCGGTGTGAAGCGCGTCGCCGCCTGGCGCACTGCCGCAGATCAGCCCCTTTCTTATCAGTCCAATTCCGTAGCCCTGTTCCCAGGATTCGACGAATTCCTCGACCCGGTATTGCGATTTCATCTCGGCCCAGAATCTGTGCGCATCGCCGGCCGCCCTGGCTGGATGTTCGGCGATATCGTGAAATGCTATCAGGCCGCCATCTCTCACCAGCGGGCCGTACATCTCGAAATCCTGCCTCACGCCGGCATGCGTGTGGTCGCCGTCGATGAAGAGGAAGTCGAGTTCCTCCCCGCCGAGCAGGCCCAGCACATCGTCGAGCGCGGCGGCATCGTGCGAGTCGACCCTGAGCAATTCGAGCCGCTGGCCGGGCAGCGCGAAGGCATCGTAGAGCCTGGTTTTCCACGCCGGATAGCCGCCGCCGAACCTGCCGCCGGGCAGGTCCATGCTGATGATCTGCGCGTCATCGGTGGCCATACGGCAGAAGAGGAACAGCGTCCCGCCATCCGCCGTGCCGATCTCAAGGATACGCCGAAGGGGCGCCTCTTTCAATACGTTCAAGAGCGCCAGGCCCTCCGCACGCACCTGCAAGGGGCGGATCACTCCCAGGAAGCGGTCGAAGGCGAGCGATACGAGCGCCTGGGTGCCGGGCCGCGCTTCCAGGGCGCGCATCTGACGCATTGCGAAAGGCAGGCACACCAGATGCCGGATATCCCTCACACACCGATGGACGAAATACACAAGACGCACGAACGGGATGAACCTGCCCTGATCCCGCCACGTCCTTATCCGGCGTTTGACGGCGTCGAGCATGCGTGATGCCCTCCTGCGCGGCGTCTGCCGCGGGGCTCAACTGCCAAGACAAGCCCCCGGCCATCTGTTTCCATTCCCAAGACCTGTTCGGGTCTTTCTCGGCCCTCCCCGGGGGCGCCTTCTCGCGGCCCCGCCAGGGGCTCCTTCTTGCAGCCCCGCCAGCGGGCGGCTTCTCGCACCCCCCATAGGGGCGAAATAAGCCAGCCCACGCC
>JAUWKK010000342.1 GCA_030614245.1 Planctomycetota bacterium
CAAGGCCGGAAGTGCCGGAGTATTATCCCGACATCACGCTGGGCCTGGATTACTTCGACACGCGCACCGCGATGCGGCGAATGCCGGGGGTCTCCGGCAGCGGCGACGATCCGATTGCCGCATCGGTTTCTATCAACATTCCGCTATGGGTGAGGAAGTATCGTGCGGGTGTTCGTGAGGCCGAAGCCGGGCACCGCGCGGCGTTACGCGCGAAACGGGACCGCGAGAACACGCTCGGCTCGGACGTGAAGATGTCGCTGTATCATTTCCGCGACGCCGGCCGCAAGATACTGCTGTATCGCGGTACGCTCCTGCCCAAGGCCCAGGAAGCGCTGAAGGCCGCCGAAACGGCCTATCAGGCCGGCAGGGCGACTTTTCTCGATCTGATCGACGGCCAACGGGTGCTGCTCGAGTTCCAACTGGCCCTCGAACGGGCATCCACCGACCAGGCCGTGCGGCTGGGTGAGCTCGAGATGCTGACGGGACGTGACATCCCGCGACGGGTCCCGAAGAAAAAAGAATGAACGAGCTGATGCATGCAAATATATTTGAGCACTTGGGGCAGTTGCCGTCCAATCATCAACACACGAATCAAAAAAAAACAGTTGCGGCTGCGGGCATATTATGAGAACATACATGGGGCCCGCCCAGCAGTTGGGGCATCCCCCGTCAGAATGGGCTATTTGACCGAGGCTAAGAAAAATGCGTGAAGAATTGCAGCGACTTGGCGAGCTGCCGGCGATCACCGACGACATCATCGCCACGTATGAAGCGCAGAGCATTATCAACCACATAGGCAGCGCGGCGTTGCCCTCCCGGGACGACACCATCAGGATTCTCGATGTTCTTTTCGAAATCCTGTACCCGGGCTATTTCGGCGAGCAGGAGCTGACAAAGTCCAATGTGACATACGTCATCGGCCACAAGGTCAGCAATCTCTATGATCTGCTCACCCGGCAGATATACCGCGCGGTCAGGCACGAATGCCGCCGCTCCGGCGCCACGTGCGAGCATTGCATGCTTCACAGTGAATATGTCGCCGTCGCGCTCTTGCGGGCAATCCCTGGGATGCGGCAACTGCTCGCCGAGGGGATCGAAGCCGCATACGACGGCGACCCCGCCGCCAAGAGCTACGGCGAGACCATCTTCAGCTACCCCGGCATCATGGCTACAACCGTATATCGCATCGCTCACGAACTGTTCATTCGAGAAGTGCCCCTGCTGCCCAGGATAATGACCGAATACGCCCACTCCGTCACCGGGATCGATATCCACCCGGGCGCCGGCATCGGCCATCGCTTCTTCATCGACCACGGGACGGGCGTCGTCATCGGCGAAACGACGCAGATCGGCGACGACTGCAAGCTCTACCAGGGCGTCACCCTGGGGGCCTTCAGCTTTGATAAGGACGAGCGCGGCAAGCTGGTCAAGGGGCACAAGCGCCATCCGACGCTGGAGGACCGAGTCACCGTCTACTCAGGCGCAACTGTACTCGGCGGCAAAACCGTCATCGGCCACGACTCCGTCATCGGCGGCAACGTCTGGCTCACCGAATCCGTTCCGCCCGGCACAAGGGTGATCATCGAACATCCCGAGCTGATCTACAGGGAAGGCGAGTAGAGATTCACGCCGTCAAGGAGGAAAAATGGCACGCATATTTGAAGACATCACCAAGGCCGTCGGCAATACTCCGCTGGTCCGTCCGCTCCGCATAACGGAAGGATGCCGCGCAGATGTACTGCTGAAGTGCGAGTTCTTCAATCCGGCGAGCAGCGTGAAGGATCGCATCGCTGCTGCGATGATAGAAGCCGCCGAGCGCGATGGCCTCGTTAAGCCCGGCACGACGATCATCGAGCCGACCTCGGGCAATACGGGCATCGGATTGGCCTTCGTGTGCGCCTCACGCGGCTATCGGCTTATTCTTACCATGCCCGAGACAATGTCCGTCGAGCGCCGCAATGTGCTCAAGATGCTCGGTGCCGAGCTCGTGCTCACGCCCGGTGACCGGGGCATGGCCGGGGCCATCCACAAGGCAGAACAGCTCGTGGCGGAGACGAAGGACGCTTTCATGCCGCAGCAGTTCAAGAATCCGGCGAACGTCGACGTCCACCGCAGGACGACGGCTGAAGAAATATGGCGCGATACCGATGGCGCGGTGGACATCTTCGTCGCAGGAGTAGGCACGGGGGGAACGATCACCGGCTGCGCGGAGAGGCTCAAGGAGTTCAAGCCCGAACTGAAGGCCATAGCGGTCGAGCCCGCTACCTCGCCGGTGCTGGGCGGAGGCGAGCCGGGGCCGCATAAGATACAGGGAATCGGTGCCGGTTTCGTCCCCGACATAATGCGAACCGATCTGATCGACGAGGTCATCCCGTGCACCGACGCTGATGCCTTTGCAATGGCGAGGGAACTTGCCGCCCGGGAGGGGATTCTCGTGGGCATATCGTCCGGTGCGAATGCATGGGCCGCGATACGGGTTGCAAAGCGCCCGGAAAACGCCGGCAAGATGATAGTAACAATAATGTGCGACTCAGGCGACCGGTACCTCAGCACGCCGTTGGCGGCGGTCTGAGGGCGTGTCCGAGTGCGGCGGCCGACTGGCTCGGCGCCGGCCGCCCCAGCATTGAAGCCGAGCAGGATGAGCCATGCGATGAAAGCGCCAAACGTCAACGCCATTCTACAAGCTATTGTCGTATCCACTCAAGACTCGTGCGTCAACGGATAATCCGGCGAGTGGTTCGCACCGCGCGCGCGGCTTTGCGATGCGCGTTCGTGTCGATCGTCTTCTGGGTGGCGGGGTCGTAATAGACGTATCTACGCCCCTTGAAGCGCACCTCCCATACCAAACGCGGTGGTAGGCTGTCCGCCGCAACAATGTGGCCGACGTAATAGACCGGTCGCGCCTGCACTACATCGGGCATTCGTGGGTTGGGGCCGAACATATATTGTCCGCGGAGGCGGTCAACGCAAGCCTGTAGAGCTGCCTGGTCGAACGGCTGAAGTGAGAGGGTTCCATCGGGGGCCTTGACAGAGGCATCGTGCCAGAATGCCGAAAACAGCTTCACGCCGTCAGCCCTGACAATGAGCGTAATACCATCTCCTGCGATTGTAGTCTGTGCAATGCTGTGCCTGAAATTCACGGTATAGCCGTATACGATGTCGGTTCCGTCGGACTTGCCCATGTGCATTGCATGGAAGCTTTCAATCTTCGCGTCGGAAGGGAACGAATTCCTCTCCGCAAAGTCAAGGGCCATCTTCTTCGCTTGATCTTTAGTTATTGCTTGCGGATCGGTCGGCCCGCCACGGCGCGTCATTTTTACCATGCCCGATC
>JAUWKK010000275.1 GCA_030614245.1 Planctomycetota bacterium
AACCGCTCAAATCCTACGATACGGTAGTGATGCGCGCAGAAAACGCACTAACAGGTAAGACTGTCCGAATAGCCCTACAGTGGCGATGTTATCGTAAGTGTATGCAAGGCTCGATGATACGGCTATTTGCGCCGTTTGGCACAAGATTTGCGGCCACAACTTAAAGCGACCGTGGCGTGGCTAAGCTCGCTGCTTCGGCGCGCTCCGAGATATGGGAAGCCTCGCTGCACGGCCGGAAGGTCATATATGCCGCCTCCTTTGGCGCGATTACGCTTGGGGTGCCACCCGCGCAAACCCGGACACCGATAGATAAAGGAGACTGATGTTGAGCGTCATTGAGAAAGTCCTTGAGACTGTTGAGAGAAGAAACCCCGGCGAAGTGGAGTTCTTCCAGGCCGTCAACGAGGTGTTGCAGTGCCTCGACCCGGTGCTCGAACGGCACAGGAAGTACCAGGAGGCGAACATCCTGGAGAGGATCGTCGAGCCGGAGCGGCAGATAATTTTCCGTGTGCCCTGGCAGGACGATCGGGGGAACATCCGCGTCAATCGCGGCTTCCGCATAGAGTTCAACAGCGCGATCGGCCCCTATAAGGGCGGTCTGCGTTTGCACCCGACCGTTTGCGCGAGCATCCTGAAGTTCCTCGGGTTCGAGCAGGTCTTCAAGAACGCTTTGACTACCCTGCCAATGGGCGGCGCAAAGGGCGGGGCCGATTTCGACCCCAAGGGGAAGTCGGACAGCGAGGTAATGCGCTTCTGCCAGTCGTTCATGACCGAGTTATTCCGCCACATCGGCGCTGATACGGACATACCTGCCGGTGACATCGGCGTGGGTGGCCGCGAGATCGGCTATCTGTTCGGCCAGTACAAGCGCCTGCGCAACGAGTTCACCGGCGTGCTCACCGGCAAGGGTCTGAACTGGGGCGGCTCGCTCATCCGGCCCGAGGCCACGGGGTACGGCGTCGTCTATTTCGCCCAGGAGATGCTCAAGACCCGTGGCGAGAGCTTCGACGGCAAAGTCTGTACCGTCTCGGGCTCGGGCAACGTAGCCCAGTACACTATCGAGAAGCTCAACGAGTTCGGCGCCAGGGTCGTGAGCCTGTCCGACTCCGGCGGCGTCATCCACGACCCCGACGGGATCGACGAAGAGAAGCTCGCCTACGTTATGGATCTCAAGAACGTGCGCCGCGGCCGCATCCGCGAATATGCCGAGAAGTTCGGCGTCGAGTACCGCGAGAGCCGCAGGCTCTGGGACATCCCCTGCGACTGCGCCTTCCCGAGCGCCACGCAGAACGAGATCGACGTGGACGACGCCCGGACACTGCTCGATAACGGCTGCATCCTGGTAGCCGAGGGCGCCAACATGCCCAGCACGCCCGAAGCAATAGAGCAGTTCGTCGCGGCGAAGATATTGTACGCCCCCGGCAAGGCCGCCAATGCCGGCGGAGTCGCCACCTCGGGCCTCGAGATGGCACAGAATGCCATGCACCTATCGTGGAGCCGGGAGGAAGTCAACGAGAGGCTGCACAACATAATGACCGCCATCCACAAGACGTGTTACGAGACCGCAGAGGAATACGGCGCGCCCGCCAACTACATGATGGGCGCCAACATCGCCGGCTTCGTCAAGGTCGCCGACGCCATGCTCGACCAGGGTGTCGTTTAGCCTGGTGCGAGCCGCCACAAGCATTCCGGGCATGCACGACGTCGATGACGACGGTGCTTTGCTGGTTTTCCATCATCCTCCGACGTCCTTTTGTACACGTCCAAGCTCTGCTTGAACGTGCCACCCACCAAACTCCAAAGTCAAACACCCGCGCCCGCCTCGTCGCTTGACACGGCCGGCGAAAACAGATATTGTATCGCCTTCAACGACTACCAGCCGACGGAGATGAGGTTCGACGTCGGGCGCTTGGGTCAATGACGCGGAAACGAGACGGATGGACAGGTGAACAGGAGTCGATAATGAACCAGGACGCGGCCCAGAACGAGAAGCGTGATGCCGGGCGCGAGAAGCGTATTGCCGAGATGATGTCATCGAAGGAACTATTGGCACGCGGCAAGCAGCGGGTTTATCGCGGCGAGCATCTCACCGCGATAAGTTTCGGTGTCGGTGGGTTCGGAGCCGGGCTGATCCAGATGAACGGCATGGCCGAGCGGGCGATCTGGCAGATATTCAACAACTACTCACAAGCAACGGTGCCGAACAGCTTCTTCGCTGTGCGCGCGAAAGCCGCAGGCGGAGAGCCTGTCACCCGAGCGTTGCAGACTTCGCCCGCAGGGCCGTTTGAGCCTGTGGCGGACCTGAGCTTCCGAGGAGAATATCCCTTCGCCTGGTACGATTTCGAGGATGCCGACCTGCCGGTTGCCGTCGGCATGGAGGCGTTCAGCCCGTTCGTGCCGATGAACACGAAAGACTCGGCGATCCCCTGCGCCGTATTCAACCTGACGGCTGAGAATACCTCCGAGAGGGCCGTCGAGGTCAGCTTCATTGCGGCTCAGCAGAATGCCGTCGGCTTCACCGGCAAGGGGAAGATCGAGGGCCGCCAGTCAACCCGCTATGGCGGCAACCGCAACCGGATCGTCGTCGCAGACGGCGCCGCGCTCCTGCACATGACCGCCGACATATCGAAGAGGCGGCTTGGCTTCGGAGACATGGCGCTGCTCGCACGGGCCGGGAGCATCACGGCCGATGCCGCGTGGGCCGACGCGAAGGCCTTCTCCGGCGACGGCAAGCTCGATGGCCCAGACGACGCCGGGCCCTCGCCGCAAAAGCAGACCCTCGACGGGGCATTAGCCACCGCTTTCACACTCGAACCCGGCGAAAAGCGGACGGTCACCTTTGTCTTGGCGTGGTACTTCCCCAATGCCAGGCACAGCAGCCAGAAGGGTTGGAGATACTCAGGCAACATGTACACGAACTGGTGGCCCGATGCACTGGCCGTGGCACGCTACGTGAACGCCAATATCGAGCGGCTGACCGCCGAGACACGGCTGTTTCATGATACGTTCTATTCGTCCAACCTGCCGCGCTGGCTGCTCGACCGCATCAGCTCGCAGGTGGCTGTCCTTCGCAGCAAGACGTGCTTCTGGGCGAAGGACGGCTTCGTCGGAGCCTGGGAGGGCTGCTGCCCGGACGATGGCTGCTGTCATGGCAACTGCACGCACGTATGGCACTACGCTCAGAGCCACGCGAGGCTGTTCCCCGAGATCGCGCGCTCTATGCGCCAGCAGATATATGCCGCCCAGCATGCATCGGGAGCACTGCCGTATCGGCTGTCCGAGGGCTTTGGCCCGGCCGCCGACGGCGAACTCGGCGATGTCCTCGGCGTCTATCGAGAATACCTATGCAGCGCCGACCGCAAATGGCTCGACGGCATCTGGCCGAAGGCTCAGAAGGCCATGAATCACGCCATCGCCACGTGGGACGACGACGAAGACGGCGTACTCGCCGGCGCGCAGCACAATACGCTCGACGGCTCGCTGGGCGGTAGCACGTCGTGGATCGGCACGATGTACCTCGCCGCGCTCGAGGCCTCGGCGAGGATGGCTGAGATCGAGGGCGACGCCGAATCCGCCGAGCGATACCGGCGCATTCGCAAGTCAGGCGCGAAGAAGCAGAACGAAGCGCTCTGGAACGGCGAATACTACATCCAGATACGCGACCCTGAGCCGCGCAACGACTACGCCGACGGCTGCTCGATAGACCAGGTACTGGGCGAGTGGTGGGCGAACCAGGTGAACGTTCCGACGAGTTACCCCGACGACCGCGTGCGGGGCGCGCTCCGCTCGCTGCTGAAGTACAACTTCAGGACGAACTTCCACGGCGTCCCGCAGAAGCCGCGCAAGTTTGTCGATGAAGACGACGCAGGAATGCAGATGATCCATTGGCCGAGCGGGGACAGGCCGGAGCCGACGATCCTTTACGGTGACGAGGCAATGACGGGCTTCGAATACTCAGCCGCCGCCGCGATGGTGCAATTCGGAATGCTAAGGGAAGGCTTCATGGTGACGAAGGCGATCTATGACCGCTATGACGGCCGCCTGCGGACGGGGCTTACCGAGAAAGTAACCGCCTCGTGGGGCTACAGCGGCAACCCGTTCGGCGACGACGAGTGCGGCAAGTTCTACGCCCGTGCGATGAGCAACTGGTCGATGCTGCTCGCCTGCCAGGGTTTCGTCTATGACGGTCCGGAGGGCGTGATCGGCTTCAAACCGGCCTGGATGCCCGAAGTCCATGCCTCGTTCTTTACGACCGCCGAAGGATGGGGACTGTTCTCGCAGAAGCGCGTGGGCAGGAGCCCAAGACATGGCCGGCAGTTGCAGCGGATC
>JAUWKK010000262.1 GCA_030614245.1 Planctomycetota bacterium
CGCCCCTTACGGGGCTGCAATCCAATGCCGGGTGCCACGGTCAACCGTCCTCGGTTGGCCGTGCTTGCCTGCCTGCCTACGGCATGGCCTGCGGGGCTGCAACCTGCCGCCGGTATTCTAAACGCGCCAAACACATGCCCCATCTCGGCATCCAGACCGTCTTATCTGCGTTCATCTGCGTTTATCTGTGGTTCCACTCAATACTGTACCTGCCAGCCTCTTGAACCGTGCGGCCCTTTATTGTACGTTCCCAATACGCCGCACTCGAATCGGCGGCCGGATGTTGCAGGCGAATGGAGTTGCCGATGAGAATCCTGGTTGCAGACAATCTTGCGCCCGAAGGCATCGAGGTGCTGCGCGAACATGAGGACTGCGAAGTCACCGTGCCCGAGAATATCGATGCCGAGGCGCTCCTGAAGGTCATTCCCGATTATGACGCGCTCATCGTGCGCAGTCGCACGAAAGTCACAGCCGAAGTAATCGCTGCGGCGGGCAGGCTGAAGGTGATCGGCCGGGCGGGTGTGGGAGTGGACAACGTCGATGTCCCCGAAGCGACCCGCCGGGGGATCATCGTTCTCAACGCACCCGAGGGCAACATGCTGTCGACGTGCGAATTGACTATGGGGATGATGCTGGCGCTCGCGCGGAATATCCCGCAGGCGGCAGCCTCGATCAGGGCCGGGAAGTGGGAGAAGAAGAGATACGCCGGCCATGAGCTGCATGGCAAAGTATTGGGCATAATAGGTTTAGGCCGCATCGGCAGCGAAGTGGCGCGCCGCGCAGCGGCATTTGGGATGATCGTCATCGCCGCCGACCCATACTGCACGCCGGAGATGGCAAGGCGTGTCGAAGTTCGGCTCGTTGAATTCGATGACCTGCTCGGCGCGGCTGATTTCATCACGATCCATTCGCCTCTGACGGATGAGACGCGCGGCCTGATCGGCAGCGAGCAGTTCGGGCGGATGAAAGACAGCGTCTATCTCGTCAACTGCGCCCGCGGCGGAATAGTTGACGAGGCCGCATTGCAGGCGGCGCTGCAGTCGGGCAAGGTGGCCGGCTGCGCGCTGGATGTATTCGAGACCGAGCCTCCAGGCGACAGCCCGCTGCTGCAACTCGACCGCGTGATCGCAACTCCGCACCTGGGTGCATCGACAGCAGAGGCGCAGGCCGGTGTCGCCTGCGAAGTCGCTCGCCGAGTGCTCGATGCGCTGGGCGATGGCCCGGTCTACACCGCTGTTAACATGCCGCGGCTCGATCCGCAAGTGCTGAAGGCGATCGGACCTTACATCCAGCTCGCCGAAAGAATGGGCCGGCTGGCCGGCCAGGTGACCGCAGGGCCGGTCACGTCGCTGGCCGTTACCTATCAGGGCGAGATGAACGAGCATGACGTTGCACCCATCACCGCCGCGCTCGCCAAAGGCTTGCTCTCCATTGCACTTGGCGACAAGGTCAACGCGATCAGCGCGCCCGCTCTCGCTGCCGAACGCGGCATCGCAATAACGGAGACGAAGACCGATCGCGCAAGCGAGTTCGCCAACTTCATCGAGCTCGAAGCCGAATCGGATGCAGACCGGCTGATCATAGGCGGCACTCTATTCGGCCGGAGCGAGCCCCGCATAGTTCGCATCGGAGATTATCACGTGGATGTCGTGCCCCAGGGGCACCTGCTGGTATGCACGAACGAAGACAAGCCCGGCGCAATCCGGCATCTCAGCACGGTGCTGTCGGATTACGATATCAATATCGCCGGCATGACCGTCGGCCGCGATCAGCCCGGCGGGACGGCCGTCACCGTGCTCAACATCGATCAGCCGCCATCGCAGCAGGCGCTCGAAAGCATCAAGGACAACCCGATCATCCTTGACGTCAAACTGGTGGCATTGTAGCGATTCAATGGCCGTTGGTGGGCGCGCATCGGGGTGTTTCCCGGGTGCCGAGACGTGGTCGCCAAGATATTGCGCGGCCCGAAGATAGAACTCGTTGCGCCAGGTGTAAATCGACCGGTTATCAGGCGTGGGGAAGCAGTCTGATGCTTGCTTGCCACCCGTCACTGACGACTGAACAACTGACAGATGGTTGCTGAGACGCACGAATCAGAATGCCCGACCGGATGCATCGACCCGGTCGGGCATTGTGTTTCAGCGGTAGTCCTTCGTTGTCTTGTCGGGCCTACATCTTCTTTTTCGTGGCCTTCTTCTTGGCCTTTTTCTTCGCGGCCTTTTTCTTCACGACCTTCTTCTTGGCCACTTTCTTCCTGGCCTTTTTCTTCACGACCTTCTTCTTGGCCACTTTCTTCCTGGCCTTCTTCTTTGCCTTCTTCTTAGCCATGATTCCCTCACCTTTCTTGTCAAACAATCGCCGACAAGAAGCAAGTCCGGCGATCAGCCAAAGGTTGACCCCTGCGTTCTCTGAACCGCAACACGAGATGTCAAAGAACGCAAACAAACACTTACGTTCTTGTTATCGACAGAAAAAAAGAAAAACTTTAGAACAAATTCAGCCGAGTGAATGTTCTCTGCACGAGAGTCACTGTGAAAAACAAGACGCGCCGCGTTGGTATTCGGCCCGTCAACGATTGCAGCTCAATCGAAGGCGGCACATGAATCGGACAGTTGCAGACCTGCCCGCCAAAGGCGGGGTTGCCTCACCGCATCCATGTGGATACAATGTGCGTCGGTCCGAGTTATCAGGAGAATATCGTGGGCATCATCAACAGACTGCCTCAGATCGTAATAAACAAGATAGCTGCCGGCGAGGTGATCGAACGGCCGGCATCGGTGGTGAAAGAGCTGGTGGAGAACGCTATCGATGCCAAGGCTGCGCGCATCGACGTGCATCTCGATCAGGGCGGCAAGAGGCTGATCCGCGTGGCTGATAACGGCTGCGGAATGCTGCCTGAAGACATCGAGATGTGCGTGCAAAGCCATACCACGAGCAAGTTACGCGATTCGGACGATCTTTTTTTCATAACTACGATGGGTTTCCGCGGCGAGGCGCTGCCGAGCCTCGGGGCGGTCTCGCAACTGCGGATAGTCTCTCGGGCGCGCGGCTTGCCCGAGGGCTGCGAGATCGAGGTGCGCGGTGCGGAAATCTCGCCCGTGCGAGCCGCCGGATGCCCGGAAGGCACAACCGTCGAGGCGCGCAATCTTTTCTTCAACATACCCGCCCGGCGCAAGTTCCTCCGAACCGATAACACGGAGATAGGGCACGTTACCGATATGCGCACCAAGCTCGCGCTGGCGTTTCCGGGCATCCATTTCCGGCTCACGCACGGCAAGCGGCAGATGTTCGATGTGCCTGCAGTAGAAGATCGCTCTCGCAGGCTGGCGAGTTTCTTCGGCAAGGGGCTGGTCGATTCTCTCATTCCCGTCTAATGGGGCCGAGGCACGCTGAGCATGACGGGCTTCATCGCGCCTCCCACTGAGAGCCGAGCCTCGGGACGGCTGCAGTACGTGTTTCTCAACGGCAGATTCATCCAGAACCGTTTCATCGGCGCCGCCATCCGCGAGGCATACAAGGGGCTCCTGACAGTCGGCCGGAAGCCGATTGTCTTCCTGTTCATCCAGGTCGACCCGCGCGAGGTCGATGTCAACGTTCATCCGACGAAGATAGAGGTCAGATTCCGCGACGCGCAGGGCATCTACCTTGGAGTGCTGAACTCGCTTCGCAGCAAGCTGAACTCGCTCGACCTTCGGCCTGAGATACGCGACATACCTGGCGGCCCACTCAGGAGCGCGTCGGGCGGCGCCGGCTTTTCGCGGGCCGGGCAGGCCCGCCCAGGCGGGCAGGCAAGCTCGCGGCCAATGAGGCTCGAATCGCCGTCACCGGCCTCAGCCGCGGGGAGCGCCCGGCAGATCGAAATGCCGCCGGATTTCCTCGCGACTCCGCCTTCACAGCGGGATATCGCAGGCGGAGCCGTGCAGTTGCACGATGCTTTCATCGTCGAACAGCAGCCGAATGCGATCGTCATAACCGATCAGCACGCGCTGCATGAGAGGATTCTTTACGATCAGATACGCCGGCGGCTGGCCAGGGCGAAACTCGAAAGCCAGCGAATGCTCATGCCGGTTACCGTCGAGCTGGCACGCGACGAAGTGCTGACACTGCTGGGCAGCAGTGAGGAACTCGAACGGCTGGGGATCGGCATCGAGGAGTTCGGCTCGAATGTCATCGCCGTGCAGGCGCTGCCCGCAATGCTCAGCCACGTGGACGTCAAGGAGTTCGGCGGCGAACTGCTCGCGGCAATCCAGGACAGCTCGGCCGGCGATCCGGTCGAGAAACTCCGCGAGCGCCTGATGCAGACAATCGCGTGCAAAGGGGCCGTCAAGGCAGGCGAGCGGCTGAATCCCGACGAAATCCGCTCGCTGCTGCGCCGCCGCGACGATGCCGAAAAGCCCGTCAACACCTGTCCGCACGGGCGGCCCGTCTCGCTCGTGCTCACACTCGATTACCTCGAGAAGCACTTCAAGAGAACGTGAAGTATGCGTTTAGCGTGTTTAGAATACCGGTGGCAGTTGCAGCCCCGTCGGCCATGCCGTAGGCTGGCAAGCACGGCCAACCGAGGACGGTTGACCGTGGCACTCCGCATTGGCTTGCAGCC
>JAUWKK010000026.1 GCA_030614245.1 Planctomycetota bacterium
AACATGCCCCTGATGTTGCAGGAAGGAAAGCCAATGCGGAACCGGGCAGTCTGGATGTTGCTTTCGGGCGTTGTGCTCTGCGGGTGCGGCGGCCCACGATGGAAGCCTGATGCGCGCGGATGGATCACCTATCACGGCGGCTATCAGCTCGAGGCCGAGGGCGTGATAAACGTGGCCGAAGGCTGCATAGGCACGTCGAATATGAGGTGGAACGGCCAGCGCGTCTCCTTCTCGCTTTACGAAGATCCGAATGCGCCGTGGGCGGTGTACTTCTTCGACGAGAACTTCGACGATGCCCGCCAGAGAAAGCTGCGGTCGATACCGGCCGTGGAGGACGGCAAGCTGCTCAAGCGGGCCGACAAGTCGCGCAACAGTTGGACGGCCTCGATAGTCATCAGGCTATTCCCCGTGCGCACGGCCTCAAGCGACCACACGCGTATCGACGCATTGTCAGTCGTCAATCTCCACCCCAGTGCCATATCCGGGCAGATAGAGCAGTACTCGCTTTCATCCGAGCTTCGCCGGGGCGAGTGGAATCGCATCGTGCTGGATTTCTCCAACGGCTTCGTGCGATGCTTCATCAACGGCAAACCCGGCCAGGATTTCCGCTACGACAGGCGCACCAACGGCGGCATAGGCTTCCAGGTCGCACGCAATCGCCGACTTCGCATCAAGAACCTCACAGTCGGCCCCATCCCCATCGGCAAGGCCGGCGAGTAGGTGTCTTACTGCTCCTGCTCCGGGTCTCCGCCATGGTCGGCTTTGCGTTTTTTTTTCGCGCGCGCCTGCATTTTGTTTGACCCGCCGTCTGCGTGTGATACAATTGCGGTGGTGAGGCGTTGCTCGACGACAGGGGGCAGTGCGATGTGTGCTCGATCTATCTCAGTAACGACAGGCCTGTATCTCTCTCTTGCGCTGTGCAGCTTCGCTATGGGCGGGGAAGAGCGTCCGTGCTACGGAGCCGGCCGCTGGTTCCCAAGAAGCAAGGCCCGGCTGACGGCTGATATCGACAAGCACCTCCGCGAGAAACCCGAAAGCAAGGTGACCGGCCGGCGATTGGGGATCATAGCGCCCCATGCGGGATATACATTTTCCGGCCGTTCCGCCGGTGCAGCCTTTGCACAGTTGAAGGGCCATCAGTTCCACCGAGTTGTGGTCCTGGGCATCTCGCACCGGCAGTTCGTCAAAGGGGCATCGATCCTCGCGGTCAAGGCGTACACTACGCCGCTGGGCAAGATCCCTGTCGATACTGAAGTCACGGCCAAACTGCTCAAGCACAGCCTCTTCAAAACACAGGCCAGGGCGCACTATGGCGAACATTCGGTCGAGAATGAGCTGCCGTTTCTCACGCATGTGCTCGGCACCGACTGGAAGCTCGTGCCGATCCTTATCGGCCAGCCAAGCCGGATGGAGGCCGGAATCTCGGCCGAATCGCTCAAGATGTACGAAGATATCGCCGCCGCCATCAAGCCGTTCATCGACGACAAGACGCTCGTAGTTGCCAGCTCGGACTGGACTCACTACGGCGCCAACTACGGCTACTTCCCCTTCGGCAGGAAGGCCTTTTCAGGCGACGAATTGAAGGCAAAGTTGAAGGCTTTCGACTATGAGACCATCGAACCCGTCCTGAATGTTGACGTCAAGACATTCGTTCAGCGTGTCAACGCCAAGAAGGTCACCATCTGCGGCCGCCGTCCGATTTGCGTGTTCCTGAACCTGATGCCGCAAGGAGCCAGGGGCTTAGTGGCCAAGTACTACACATCCGGCGACGTCACCAAGGACTGGAGTTCGTCGGTCAGCTACCCCTCCATCGTGTTTGCGATATCTGGGCAGAAACCGAAGGAACCCGACGACGAGGGCGGCGTCAGCGAAGCCGGCCGGAAGAGCCTGCTCGAGATTGCCCGGAAGACGCTCGAGGCCCGTCTGAGAGGCAAGCCGGTGCCGAAGTTCAAGGTCGATTCAGCCGAACTGCGATGGAACCGCGGAGTGTTCGTCACGCTGAACAAGGGCGATAAGCTGCGTGGCTGCATCGGCTGCTTCACGTCGGTCGAGCCGCTGTACAAGGTGGTCAGCGAGTACGCCGTCATTTCGGCGACGCGCGACCGCCGCTTCAGGCCGGTACGGGCTTCAGAATTGAAGGACATCAAGATCGAGATATCCGTCCTCTCGCCGAAGCGGCGGGTGAAGGATCCGCTCAAGGAAGTGGTCATAGGCAAGCACGGCATATACATCAAGCGCGGCTCCAGGTCGGGCACGTATCTGCCCCAGGTTGCCGTCGAGCACAAGATGAGTCTGGAACAGTTCCTGTCGAGCTGCTGCTCGAGCAAGGCCGGCCTGAGGGCAGATGCGTGGAAAGACCCGCGCACCGAAGTATACGTTTACACCGCACAGGTTTTCCACGAGGAGTGATCGGCAGGCCCTGGAAGGGCGGGAGAGAATCCCATGAGCGATGAAGGCCTGATCGGCCCCGAGGGCCGGAAGAAGCTGCTCGAAGTGGCGCGCAAATCGATTGAAGCAGCGGCGAACGGCCGGCCACTGCCGGAAGTGGAATTCCAGGACAGCGAACTCCAGGCATGTTGCGGGGCGTTTGTGACCCTGACCACCGCCGGCAGATTGCGCGGATGCCTCGGCTGCTTCACGTCGGACGAGCCCATCTACCTGCTGGTCAATCGCATGGCCGCGTCGTCCCTGACGGATGATCCACGCTTCAGCGGTGATCGAATCCGCGCCGATGAACTCCATGACGTCAGGATAGAGATATCCGTGCTCTCTCCGATGCGACGCAGCAGCGACCCGCTCAACGAGGTGGAAAGGGGCAAGCACGGCATATACATCAAGAAAGGCTGGCAGAGCGGCACATACCTCCCGCAGGTTGCCGTCGAACACAATATGAGCCTGGAGGAATTCCTGTCGAGCTGCTGCTCGGGCAAGGCCGGCCTGCCGCCCGACGCCTGGAAGAATCCGGACACCGAGGTGTCCGTCTATACCGCACAGGTATTTCACGAGGAGTAGGGGAAGGGCTCGCTGGATACGGGACCTCGCACAGGTTTGAAGGTTTGCTGGGAGGTCGTTCCGTCGCCGGTCGGGCCGATTGGTCTGGCGGCCGGCGAGCGCGGCTTGTGCCGGGTGGCGCTCGGCTGCCCTCCCGAGAGCTTCGCGAGTGAGCTCGAAAGCCTGGGCCTGAATCCCACCTACGGCGGCGAACCCATCCGCGACGGGGTCGAGCAACTGCGGCGATATCTTGCCGGCGAGAAGATAAACCTTTCCGCCCGGGTGGATTTCATCGGCGGCACGGCGTTCCAGCGGGCCGTATGGCGGGCGATGCGGAAGATCGGCTACGGCCGAACGCGCAGCTATGCATGGCTGGCCGCGCAGGTCGGAAGCCCCAGGGCGGCGAGAGCTGTGGGACAGGCAAGCGGCGCCAATCCCGTGGCTATCTTCTGTCCGTGCCACAGGGTGGTCTGCGCCGACGGCTCGCTCGGAGGATTCTCCGCCGGATTGGAGTTCAAACGTTTCCTGCTTCGGCTGGAAGCTGAATCGCGAGATGCTGAGTACGAAAACTGACGGCCCCGATTGGAGGATGCGATGAGAGTACTGGTGATTGGCGGCGGAGGACGCGAACACGCCCTCGTATGGAAGATTGCACAATCGCCACTGGTGAAGAAGATATTCTGCGCCCCGGGAAATGCCGGCATCGGCAAGCTCGCCGAGTGTGTAAGCATCCCCGCTGAAGCCATCGACCGGCTTTTCCACTTCGCATCGACTCATGACATCGACCTGACGGTGGCGGGCCCCGATGACAGCCTGGCGCTC
Organism: Planctomycetota bacterium; assembly: GCA_030614245.1. GTDB lineage: Bacteria > Planctomycetota > PUPC01 > JABMSA01 > JAUWKK01 > JAUWKK01. Next base: position 3,814 of record JAUWKK010000026.1, read on the forward strand.
GGGATCGTCGACCGTTTTCAACGCGGCGGGTTGATTATCTTCGGGCCGACGAAACGCGCCTCCGAGATCGAATGGAGCAAAGTTTACGCCAAGAACCTGATGCGCAAACACGGCATTCCAACGGCAGAGTCGCTCGTCTTCGATAGCTGCGAAGCCGTTCTCTCGCATCTGGAGAGTGCGAAGCTGCCCGTCGTGGTCAAGGCCGACGGCCTGGCGAAGGGCAAGGGCGTGCTGATCTGCAAGACGTTCGGCGAGGCCAGGGCGGCCATCGACGTCGTGATGAAAGAGAAAAGATTCGGCTCCGCCGGCGACAAGGTCATCGTCGAGGATTTCCTCGAAGGCGAAGAGGCCTCGATTATCGCATTCACCGACGGCAGGACAATCGCACCGATGCCGTCGTCGCAGGATCACAAGCGTGCACTGGACGGCGACCAGGGGCTGAACACCGGTGGAATGGGCGCCTATTCGCCGGCACCGGTCATCACCGACGAGCTGTACCGCATTTTGGAACGCGAGATACTCATCCCGACGGTCCATGCGTTGAACGTCGACGACCGGCAGTTCCGAGGATGCCTTTACGCGGGGATCATCATAACGAGCGACGGCCCGAAAGTGCTCGAGTTCAACGCGCGATTCGGCGATCCCGAGACGCAGCCGCTGCTGCTCCGGCTGCAGTCCGACATCGTGCCGATACTCCAGGCGATCGTAGCCGGCAGGCTGAACTCGATGCGCCTGAAGTGGGACCCGCGGCCCAGCGTTTGCGTCGTCATGGCCAGCGCCGGATACCCCGGCTCATACGGCAAAGGCAAGAAAATCACCGGCATCGACGATGCCGAAGCGCTCGGCGACACTACCGTCTTCCACGCCGGGCCAGCAATGGTCGACGGCAGCCTGGTCACCAACGGCGGCCGCGTGCTTGGAGTAACTTCGCTGGGCGATACCATAGAACGCGCGGCGAAGCGCGCCTACGAGGCAGTCGACAAGATACGCTTCGACGGCGCGCATTACCGCAGCGATATCGCCGCACGAGCTATCGGGCGGAAGGTGTAGCCGGCAACGGGGCGAATCGTGCGTCTGCCCGCAGATGCCGGGCTCCCAGTTGAAAAGCTGTCTGTAGGGGGGCGACCTTGGCCAAGAGAACCTCCAAAGCCAGGGAGGAGATGCTCGGAAAAGCTCGAGAGCACCTGAGAAGCCTGTGTCAATCCGTCTGTGGTATTGCGGCCGCCTCTATGCCGTGGCAGAGCGCAATGGCGGCAGTCTATCGGGCTGAAGAGAATGCTCCACCGTGCGCGTTCGCAGCGAGCGCCCCGCGCGCTCCCGACCCGATGCCGGGCGATGGCCTGCACGCGCGGATTACTGTCGGCAGCCAGATATGGGGGCACCTGTGGGTTGCACCCGGGCCGGATTTGGGGCAACACGTCCGGCATCCACAGCAGGTCATCGATACCCTGGCACAGCACATCGCCCTGTGCATCGAGCACTACCGCATCGAGCAGTTCAACGTGGCGGGAGAACTCGCCGGCGGCATCGCGCATGATCTCAATAACATCCTCAGCGGCGTCATGACCAACGCCGAATTGATGCGCCTCGCCGCCGAGCGCAACGACGACGCCACCGAGCTGGCCGACGCAATAATGATCAGCGTCAAACGCGGCACAGTCCTCTCCGATCACCTTTCCGCACTGGCACGCACCAGCTTTAACAGCCCCAGCTCCGTGAAGATAAACGAACGCGTCGAGCGGATACTGAAGACCGTCAAGAAGTCGCTCCCAGCGAACGTGAATATCAAGCTGGAACTCGACAGCGACCTGCCGGCCGTGACGGGCGACCCGAAACACCTCGACCACGCCGTGCGGAGCCTCTGCGAAAATGCCATCGAGGAAATGCAGCACGGCGGGAGCATCATTATCCGAACGCTCCTCGATACTATCGACGACGGCGTGAAAGAAGACGGCCTCCCGCTGAAGCCCGGGCGCTATGCCGTCGTCCAGGTGGCCGGCACCGAAACCCGCATCATCCCCGAACGCCCGACGCTCATCAGCGAGCCGGCCTTCGCCCCCCAACACGGAGGCCTCAATTACGGGCTGAGCCAGTGGGTCGTCTACGGCGCTACAGAGCAATGCAATGGCGCCGCATTCCTCGAGCCGGACCCCGCCACCGGCAGGAGAATCTCGCTCTACTTCCCCGTCTCCGACGAGCCGTGATTGCTTCCAAGCATTGAGTCTGTATCCAGATCGTGGGGTATGCTGGCCAACCGTGATCCAGAGGCAATGATGTTTTCAACCCGAGCCGCATGTAAGCTGATTCCTGGCCGCGCAGCGGCCAGGGGATTCAGCCCCTCCATAGGCGGGCAGGCTGGGGCCTCAGCCTGTATGCCTCCGCTGCTTCGCAGCGAGAAGGCGCCGCATCTAACACAATCCGCGTTCATCTGTGGTTGCACACTCGCAGATCACCTGTCGGCCTCGGTCTGAGTGAAGATGCTGGGCGAGCGGTCGGGTGCCGTGTGGAAGGTGAGCCTCAGGGGTTCAGACTTCGTATCGTCGAATTTGCGGATGAACAGTTCGTAGTTGGCGGCGGCGGGGTCGTGGCGTTGCGAGACCGCCCAGACGAGCCACCTTCCATCCGGCGAGACGGCGGGTGCGTATTCATATCCCCAGGGCATTTCGAGCGACGAGACGAGCTTCAGCTGTCCTCCTGCTGCCGAGCGCATCAGCAGGTCGGACCCGCTTCGGCCCGCTTCGCGGGTGAAGGTTATCCTGTCGGTGCCCGGCAGCCACGCGGGTTCACGGCCCCAGGCGAGCAACCTCAGCCTGGTGCCGTCGAGCGGCATTACGGCCACTTCCCACGGGAAGCGCGCATCGGTTGTGAACGCGAGATACTTGCCGTCGGTCGAAAGCGCGGGCCCTGATGACTTGATGCTTTGTATCGTCGTAGTGAGTGGCGCTTGTTTGGCGGGTTTCCCGGGCTTGGCGGGAGGCATCTCGGCCGTGGCGAGCTTCCCCGGAACCAGCTCGCGTTCGGATTTCTCAGCGATTGTGAACAGGAATATTTTCCATTTCCGCTCGAAGGCGATGAAGCATCCATCCGCCGACCAGGAGGGGTGCCGGGCGTTATCGATGAGGAGTTTCTGTTGGGAGCCGTCTGGCTTCATCGTAAACACCTGCCAGTGCCCGGATCGGCGCGTGTCGAAGGCGATGAGCATTCCGTCAGGCGACCAGGCGGGGTTCTCGTCGTCCAGCAGATGATCGGTGAGCCTGCGCACGTCGGTGCCGTCGGCCCGCATCGAGTAGATATTCCAGTTGTTCTCGCGCAGCGATTGCCAGACGATCCTGCCGGGTATCTGCCCTTTTGCAGCATCGAGTGCCTTCTTCTCGTCCGGCGACTGCTCGAGTTTCTCAAATCCGAGATTCTCGACGCCGTTGGCCCGCAAGGCTTTTGCCGCCTCTGCGGCAGATTGTGAACCCGGAGCAATCTTCGTAGCCGGCGTCTCACTAGTTGCAGATCGTGCCTGCACCATCGGCAGGGTGATGAGAATCAGGATCCATATCAGTGTTTTCAATGGTCTCTTGCACCTTCCTTCCTGTAATCCCTCTTGGCTGAACGCATTCGAGTCTGAGCCGAGCATCCATCAGGCGCTCACATTTCCGGGCGCTGAGGATGCAAGGACAGATGCCGCGTGCTTTCGCATCACGCAGCTTCATCTTCCGGAATTATACCGCAGATGGTGCCCATTGCAAAGGTACAAGGCGGATTCTGTGGAAGTCAGTGCTCACTCGACAATGATAAAACATATTCGCCCCGGCGGGGATTTCGGGCTTTCCTTGAGTTTTTACGATTTTATTTCTTGACAAACACAGGAAGGCGACGATAATATAAAGTATTGTGAGCAATTCCTGTGATATTCAAGCAAAGCCGCAGTCTCAAGACGAAGATGTACTTCCTCCCGGCGCGGCGGTCACGGATTGAGGAGTAGTCATGGAGCCGAAAAGATCGTTCAATACTTCCCAGGTGGCAAGGTATTGCCATGTGTCTCCGGATACAATCCGCGACTGGGCGAACAGGCGTATCCTCCGGATGTTCAGGACACCGGGAGGGCATCGTCGCATCACACGGGAGGACCTGATCCGGTTCCTGAGGGAACAGAATATGCCGGTCGACCGAGAGCTTCTGAAGCGCGCCAGGCGTGTGCTGGTGGTGGACGACCTGCCTGACGTGGCAGAGGCCCTCGCACGGATGGTGAAAGAAGTCGATAAGGAAATAGAGGTGGAAACCGCCAACAGCGGCTTCGACGCCGGCAGAACACTACAGACATTCGAACCTGACCTGGTGCTGCTCGACCTGAAGATGCCGAATATGGACGGTTTCGAGGTGTGCAAGCAGATCAAGAGCGACCCCAAGACCGCTCACGTTGCTGTAATCGGGGTAACAGGCGTGTTCACCGAAGAGGAATCTATCGAGATCATCCGGCTGGGAGCGGCCGCGGTGCTCCACAAACCGATCAGCCTGGAGACGCTTCGTGATACCCTCGAGTCGGTTCTCGGCTCGGCAGTCACGTAGGTTGTCGGTATCCTATCTTCTCACCGGATATGCCATCAATAAGTAAAACGCCGCGGCATCTGCGGACGCGTATGTGTTTAGCGTGTTTAGTGCTACAACGCTATCAGATTCTTGCGCGGCCCCGCCCCACGGGGAGATGCTGCCGCTGCACGGCTGCAGCCTGTCGCTGCTTCGGAGCTCTCGGCGTGGCTGAACACATACTGCCGGCGGGCATGCTGGACGGGCCGGCCAATTCCGCAGAGCGAGGTCGCTCCGGTGTGGGGCATATCAATTGTCAGCCGGGTCGGGAAGGATTCATCCCCGACCCGGCTGCTGTGTTTTCCGCACTCTAGAACTTGACCGTCAGGTCAAGTTGAGTTGTAATGATTGAATTATCCTCACCGTCAAGCTTATCGAGGCAGAAGATTTTGCCCGAAACCTTGGTGTTGTCAAACAACCCGTACGATATCTCACCGATGGTTCCCTTGTAGTTGGAGAAGTTGCTGTCGGCATCGCCGAAGCCTGCAACGATAGCATCCTGCTCGACGTGAGCATACTGGACCGTAGCGGCCCAATCGCCCTTCTGCTTGATCTCGCCGGCGCGAACACCGGCAGCCCACGCACTGTCATCGTCGTTGCCGCAGGTGCTCTCCGTATTTTTGATGTACTGGCCAAATACCGCGCACGGGAGCTCACTGCCTTTGAATCCCAACACGGCATCGGCGACGACCACGTCGAAGTCTTCCTCGATGCGGTTCGCACCGCTGCTGTCCTGGCCGACGGAGTTACCGCCAGACCAGCCGCCCCAGTTAGCAAGACCCAGGGCTGTGGGGCTCTCAACATTCATGAAGTCATAGTACGACAAAGCGCCCGTAAGCGAGACGCCTTCGGTCAGGTCGGCCTTGGCACCGATCTGGTATGCCAGGGCATCGACTTCGCTGGCCCAGTGCCCGTCGGCGAGCAGCAGGGAATCGTTCTCGATAATTGTCAAGTACTCTGCCTGCGCCCATCCGCTCAACGTTTCGGTGCACTTAAGGTCATAGCGAATCTGCAAGCCCTCAGGCGTCACGTCCGTGTCCCACATGATGCCGGCACCTGCCACATCCCAGTTGTTGGGATGCTTGCCGCCGAGTATCGTCAGGCCGGGCACAGCCGACGGCTGATACTTCAAATAAGCCTGGTCGATCCAGATATTATCGGGGGTAAACCCGTTTCCCATAGTCCGGTTTCTAGACGTGGCAAACCCGTCTCCCGAGGCAAGGCGGACGCCCATCGTCAACTCCTCGGTGATCGCTTTCTCAAATCCGAACCGCAGTTGGTAGCGGAAGCGGCTGCGATCATCCGGGTCGCGGCTCCTGAACCCACTCTCAACCCACCGTCTGCGCCCATTGGGATCCACTACCAGCGCGAACGGATGAACACCTCTGCGATCGTAGATTCCCTCATAACGCAGGCGGAAGTCGCCGCCGAACTTGAGTCCGTCGGCCCACGCAGGCATTCCAGCGGCCGGACGGGCCACCAACTCCTGACGGATCAGCGCCCTGACGTGCTCATCCTTCAGAGCTTCCGTCGGCGCTGCCAGAGATTTGGCATCCTCCAACTGCGAAGTCAACCCGGCAATCTGCTCCTGCTGTTGTGCCACGGTTTTCTGCAATTGCCGGAGTTGGGCCATCACCTCCTCGTTAGAGATTTTCTGCCCATCTTCGGCAAAAGCTACTCCGCAGGCCAACACAGTCACAATTGCCACACCAACCAAACGATTCATCATACCTTTTCCTCCTAAAAAACAGAACAGAAGATGCTACCCGACCAATGCGCTAACTCTAACCTTTGCCAACGCTACCAGAGCAACAAGAACGGAAACCACGCCAGTTCGGTCTGGGCAGCCCATCATTGCGCACTTTATTCACGGACATTATTGTTTTATCGTCAATCCGAAGTGCAAACTTTAGAAGAATATACCTGCCAACGAACGAAATATCTCTGAAATTAACGCGCATATTAAATGAAATCGTGACAGCGGAGTCAAGCAAAATCTGCAAATTCTAACGGGCCCTGATAAGATTCGCCTGAAGAAGAACGTTCCATAGTGTATCCGCCGCAGTTTGATACCATATCTTGATACTATTCATATCTTGTAATGGATTGTAATGGACACCGGAGGCTTCCGCTCGAAAGGAATTCACCCTGCTCATCAAGAAATCAGGAGCACCATGCACGGGGCCCATCTCGGCCGACAGTGTTTCGGGTGTTTCTCCGGCAGATTCGGGAGGTACTTCATCAGGAGCCTCCGGGCTTCCTGCCGTCTCTCCGGGTATGATGGGGCATTACCTCCCGCAGCAGGCTGAGAGATGCAGCTAATGTAAATGTTTGTAGCTGTGTCGCTGCGGTGATTGTGGCGGTCGATCAGACCCCTAGTGCCCTATCTGTATGCAGAACCGTGCTTTATCGCTATGCCATAATGGCAGTTCAGTGAATCGACGGCGGGGCGGGGCGGTTCTGTCGTCGGCCCGTCGCGGGCGATTTACTGCTCCAGCGGCTGTTACCGTTGATTGTGCATCCTGGATTTGATATAATAGGGGGGGTTGTAAGGTCTTACGGTTGAGTTCCGGGACGCTTCCAAGGGAGCCTCAAATGGCTGGGGAACTGAAGAAGCTGTGCAAGCTGCTTCAGGCTGATGACGTTGATCTGCGATACGCAGCGGCGCGGGTTCTCGGTGAACTCAAGCCACGCGATGCGGTCAGCATCAGGAGCCTCGGCGAAGCGGTCTCAAGCGACAATAGCGAAGCGGGCATCTGCGCCATCAATGCGCTCGGCAATATCAAGTCAACGCAGGCACTGCAATTCCTTATTCCGTGTCTGAATGCCGGCGAGGAACGCCGCGCCGCCGCCGCCGAAGCCATTGAAGCGTTGGGTGCAAGCGCCCTTGCCGAACTGCGCAAGGAGTTCAGCTCACTCAACTCCAACGGACGCATCTCAGCGGTCGATATAGTCATCGACCACGACAGGACGCTCGCCCCCGGCATCATCCTCGGTCTCCTCGCCGAAAACGATTCAGTGGATGTGGCGGCCCACATCTGTGAGCGGCTCAAGAGCATTTTCGAGAGTCTCACGCAGAAGGCCCGCGAGTCGCTGCTCAGCAAGCTCCGCAAGTACCTGGCCACAAAGAAAGTAGCTGAGAACGCCATCGCCATCGTGGCGGGTTTGCGTCTGCTGAGCTTCTTGCGGCATCCAAAGGCGATGCCGATTTTCATCGAGCACCTGGGCGAGGATCGGCCCCCCGCGGCCAGGCGCCAGGCGCTCGGCGCGATCAGTGCAATGCCGCCGCCGAAGGGGCCTGATGTGGCTCTCGTCACGGCACTCATCCCTCTGATTACCGACCGCACTTATCCGGACCTGGTCGAAGCGGCGTTGAGAATTCTGTCGAAGATCAAGATTCCCGCGTCGATGACCGACGAGATAGTGAAACTGCTCTATAACCACCAGAGCGCCGTGAGGCGGCTGGCAGTGCGCGCGCTGGGCAATTTCAACTCGAGCAAGGCGGCAAGAGCCCTCCTTGCCTGCCTGGGGCGTACAGACTGGGAACTTTCCAGTGAGACGATCACTGCGTTGAGACGCATCAAATGCACAGCCGACCTGATCCTGAAAGAGATACATCGTACGAAGGACCGTGACCGGGCCCGCGGACTCGTCGCCATATTGCGCGGCGCCCACTTCAGAACCTCTCCAGCTTCCATTCAGGATGTTACCAGGCGTTTCTTCCAGATGCTTCACTCACAACACGAGATGAGCGAGGTTTACTACTCACTCCTGTTGAACCTCAATGGCGAGAAGCTCAGCCAAGTTATCTTAGGGCGGGCTCGCAAACTCAGGAAAGCCGGGAAGTTCTCAGAGGCCGAATACCACCTGCGTCTCCTCGCGCAGTCCAGCCCAGTCGGCAGCGGTGTCAAGTACGAACTGGGCCTGGCACGCCTGAAGCTCAGCAGCAAGAATGTCGCCAAAGAAGAGCGCCTCGCCGATCCGGCTCTTCCGCTCTTCACCGAACTGTTGCACGACCCAAACTTCTCTCTTTTCAAGCAGCTTTCGAGCGAGACGAACACGGTCGACGCCGGCGACTGCTACTATCTGGGCTATCACTTCGCCGAGGGCTCTGCGATCGAGCGCGAGTTCGCCAAACTGATCCTCAAGCACGCAATTCGCCTGTCGCCCGATTCCGCCCAATCGGACGCAGCACGCAAGAAACTGATCGCCGAACGCCTCGCGCCGCCGCCGAGGACCGCACGCAAAGCCACGACTGTGAAGACTGCAAAGAAGGAAAAAAGCACAGCCGAGGTCAGGAAGACCAAAGCCGCAAAGAAAAGCAAGTCATCCTCGCGGAAAGCCGCGAGGAAACGCGCCCGAAAGAAGCGCTGACGCACCACGCCGCCTGACCGCTGCTATCTTCTCCCCATTCGCCCCACGACCCGCTTGCACGCCTGCCCGCCTGAGGAGGGCTGCTGATTAGTTGGCAGGCCTGCCCCACATTTTACCACTTGAGAATCCGCACGATCGCCGCGCGCAGCAGAACGCACAGCGTCGCGGCTTCGGCCTGCGTCAGGGGTACGCCTATAGTGCGTTTCTCGTCGCCGTCGGATGCCTGGCGCGAGACCGACAGGAAGTAATTTGCCGGCGTGCGGTCACGCTGATACTTGATGCTGAACTGCGCGACGCCCGACGGGCTCTTGTGATACAATTCAGCCCCGTCCACGCGCTTCTCGATAACCGCCAGCACCTCGCCAATATCGGAGATGCCCCACTTCATCGAGACCTTGTTCTCCCAGTCAAACTTGCGTTCGGCTATCGTGCGGGCCGCGTCCAGGAAGACCGCTTCATTCTGCACTTCCAGCCGCCAGCGCATCACGCCGCCCTTGCCCGACCGCGGTGGCTTATACACCGCAAACTCAGGGCTGAACTCGGCCATGTGCTTCTCCTCCATCGTCAGTTGCCGGGTGCCGGCCGTTTCAACCCCAGTTCGACTGCCGTCAGCTTGATATACGCCTTCTCTGCTGCCGGGGGTGCTCCGATCGCCAGGTGCAGCGAGAGTGCTTCCGGCTCGAAGATCATCGCCTGCAGGTTTGTCCTGCCTAGTGCAGTCCTCTTGAGCAGCTTCTTTATGGCGTTAACGTCGATCCCGCTCTTTGCTCGGAATTTCTTCAGGATCGGGAGCCGCCAGTCGTTGCTCTTCTGCCGCAGTTCGGGTGATTCGAAATGATTGACAGCCGTGATAATGCCGCTCGCCTCTTCGCGTACCGCCAGCCTGCTCTGCGTCATCTCGATAACAACCGCCCGAGGTGCGGCATCGCAGACCATCAGGTTGTTCGCGGTCGACCTCGCTCCCTCGCGCAGTGCGGCAACAACGTCATCGACGGTCTTCGCACGCTCGAGCGTCTGGCGGTAGAGCATCGCATACGGCGTTGATTCCGGCTTCATTCCATGGCCGTAGCATTCCATTACGGCCGCGGCCACGCCGTCCGCGTTCATTCCCGACGGCCCCCCCACGCGGCCGGGGAATCCCACCGAGACGCACGGCTCGCCGCCCTCAGGATGATAGAGGCAGCCGACCGAGGAAAGATGTGCCACGCCAAGCGAAGGGAAATCGAGGTTGCGGCCGAACAGCAGCCGCCCGTTGCGGGACGACTTGCCGTAGGCCGCTGCGGTGGTGCACTGGAGCATCTTCTTGGCATCGAACATCGTATT
>JAUWKK010000387.1 GCA_030614245.1 Planctomycetota bacterium
CAAGGATGCCGACTACACCGTCAACGAGAAAGACCACACGACCGGGTTGACCGATTCCGGCATCGTCAAGGCCCAGAAGCTCGTAGGAGTCGAGAGCTTCTATACCGGACGGAACGTCGACTGGCCGCACCATCTTCGCCAGGCGCTCGCCGCGAAAGAACTCTACAAGCGCGACCATCACTACGTCTCCCGCGACGGTGAGATAATAATAGTCGATGAGTTCACCGGTCGTCTCCAGCCCGGCAGGCGGTGGAGCGACGGGCTGCACCAGGCTATCGAAGCAAAGGAAGGCCTCCGCATCCGCGAGGAAAACCAGACGCTCGCCACAATCACCTACCAGAACTTCTTCAAGCAGTACGAGAAGCTGTCCGGAATGACCGGCACCGCACTGACCGACGCCGGCGAATTCATCAAGATCTACAAACTCGAAGTGGTCCCGGTACCGACCAACAAGCCGCTCAAGCGAACCAACTACCCCGACGTTATCTACGGTACACGTAAAGAGAAGTTCGACGCCATCATCGACGAGATCAAGTCGATGAACGAACAGGGCCGCCCGGTGCTCGTCGGCACCATCAGCATCGAGGTGTCGGAGATGATCAGCGAACGGCTCAAACGGCACGGCATCAAGCACGAAGTGCTCAATGCGAAGCATCACGAACGGGAGGCCGGCATCATCGTCCACGCCGGCGAGGCAGGCGCAGTCACAATCGCAACCAACATGGCCGGGCGCGGCACCGACATAACCCTCGGCGAGGGAGTGCTGCCGGACGAAGACGAGATGCCCGAAGATGGCGAAGGCTACGGACTGCACGTCCTCTGCACCGAGCGCCACGAGGCACGCCGGATCGACAATCAGCTTCGTGGCCGAGCCGGGCGCCAGGGCGATCCAGGCTCATCAAGATTCTTCCTCTCGCTCGAAGACGATCTAATGCGCGTCTTCATGGGCGATTGGGTGCGCAACTTCATGCTCAAGCACGGCATGGGCGACGGGATACCGATCGAGTCGTCGCTCGTCAGCCGGTCGATCGAGCGGGCGCAGCGGAAAGTCGAAGAGATGAACTTCGAGATCCGCAAGTCGCTCCTCGAATACGACGAGGTCATGAACGAACAGCGCAAACTCGTCTACTCGCAGCGGCAGGAGACGCTCGATGCACTTATTCGGCGGCCCATCGACGAGTCCATCGACGAACTCATCGCCGCGCACTATGACGAAGCCTTCCGCGATGAGGATAAGCTGCGGGATGCCGTGCTGAAGCAGATCGGCCGGCCGCTCGTGAAGTCAGCGCAGAAGATCGGCCTGCAGATTACTGAGGATGAATGGTTCGATCGTGGCACCGAAGAGGTCAGCAAGCTGCTGGAGAGCCGTGCGGCCGAGGCCGGCCTGGGGCTGGACGGCGAAGCCGATGTTCGCAAGCTCATCCACGGCCACCTCGAGGCGTGGCTCGCCTCCGACTGCTTCTACAGCGCCTGGAAGGTCGATTCGCTCAGATCGTGGGCGAGAGGCTGCGGTTTTGACCTTGGCGCAGGCGACTGGAGCGGGCTCCCGCGACGGGCCGTGATTGAAGCGATCGGGAGCGCCGCCGTCGAGCAGCTCGCCAAGAAACAGCCGCGCAGCGGGATCATCCGCGCATGGGTCGTCTGCGGACTCGACATGGACGCCCCGCTTTTCGGCGGGAAGCGAACCTGGGATTACGCCGCCGTGCGGGAGTGGATGCGCGGCATCGGGGTCGAGGTGCCAGTCAAGGAATGGGACCCCATCAGTCGCAAGCGCGACAGGCAGGAAGGACTCCTGTTGAAACTGGCCGTTCAGGCGTTCGGAGAGATGCCGGCCGAGAAGGTGATCGCCAGGCTGGTCGAGGCGACCTCCGAGCTTTACCTGAGTAACAGCAGCTTCCTCGCCAGGCCGTCTTACACCCGTCTAACCGAATGGGCGGAACGACGCTTCGGCATCGAACTCGGCGACGCCCTGCCGGACGCTGCCCTGGCGGCGCGCGGGCATATCGAGGACATGGCCGTGCAGGCCGTGCTGAAGCACCTCGGCGGGATGCCCCCCACAAAAGCCGCCGCCGTCTGGGCGGCTACCGTAATCGGCGAGGAGATCGGCAGGCATCTCGACGGCGAAGGCCTTCGCGTCGGATCGCTCTCCGAGGCGCTGCTGGCGAGATACAACATACTCATCCCTCCGCTGGATTTGTGCAAGCTCTCCTGGGATGCCATCACTCGCGTCGTGCGCCGGAATATCCCCAGGCGCGTCGAGCGCGAGGTCGACCCCGACGCTCTCGACGGCATTATCCTGCGAATGATGGATGCCGAGGTGGAACACGGCATCGACCGGTACGTGCCCGATGCGTCCGTGGCGACTGTCTGCTACCGCAGTCTTGCGGGGTGGGCCGGCGACCTCGGGCTCTCGATCACCCAGGAGCAGCGCAGCCAGTTCAGCGAGGAGGAAGTCATCAGGCATTTCGCGCAGCAGGCTCGCGGCGTCTACGGCGAAAACAGCCGCTACGAGATCATCGATGCGTTCGTGCCGGCTACGGTGGAACGGTACATGGAGTCCAGCATCTTCACCGCGGCGCCGTCATACGCCGGCCTGGCGAGCTGGGCGGGCGACAAGTTCTGCCTGCACTTCAACAGTGATCGCATGCTTGATGATCTCCGGCGGATGGCCTCGGACCTGCGCGGGCGCCTGCACGATGCGCTGGTGGAAGAGAAGCTCGAAAACGCAAACCTGCAAGGGCTGGAGGGCGCCGAGGTGGTATCGGCCTGCCTGAGCGACTTGTACGACCTGTATGTGAAGCGCAACGCCAGCGACGAGGACCTCGACCTCTTCGGCATGGCACGGTGGGCTGC
>JAUWKK010000361.1 GCA_030614245.1 Planctomycetota bacterium
AGGCCGGCCATGCGCTTGCCGATGCTCTGCCCGTTGGTGACCATCTCCAGCACGACCCAGTAGGCGACGAAACCGACCAGCCCGCCCGCGCCGATCAACAACATCGCGACCAGGTCCAGAGGATTCCCACTACCAAGCGGCGAAATCCAACGAAACAGATAGATGCCGGCGATGACGATTAGCGCCGTGATGAAGAACTGCACGATGGTGTCAACCAGGCAGGCGATTACACGCGAGCCGATGCCGGCCAGCTCGTACTCGATTTCCACATATTCGGGCGTTTGAACGACTATCGTTTCGTGCCGCATGATAATTCGGAGGCGCGCCGGTGCTCAGCTTCGTACAAAGACACAGGCCAACATGGGAGCGGCTGGAGGCGCTGCTTGAGCGCTGCCGATCCGTCGTCAGCGTGTCCGCGCTCAGCGGCGACGAACTGCGCGAGCTCGGCTCCCTGTACCGCCAAACCGCCTCCCATCTGGCAGTTGCCAGGCCCCGGGCCTATGACCCGGAGGTGGTCGCCTCCCTGAACCTGTTGATGGGCCGCGCCCACGGTATCATCCACGGCCGCCGCCACGAGCGTGGCGTGCGCCTCGGTTACTTCTTCGGCGTCGAAGTCCCGGTTACCTTCCAGAAATGCTGGCGCTACTTCGCCGTTTGCACTGCGATACTACTGCTTGGCGGCCTCATCGCCGGCTGGACCACGGCACAAAACCCGGGGTGGGCCGAGGTCTTCATGAGCCCGGGCTTTCGCCCCCATGTGGAGGATTTCCTGGAAGCGGAAGAGGCGCCGGGCGAGTACTTCGGCGCCATAGCCGAGGGCGGTGCCGGCCCGACCTTCGCCGGATTCCTGATGATGCACAATATCAATGTCGCCCTCATCTGCTTTGTGCTGGGCATTACCTGCGGCCTCGGGACGCTGTACATCCTGGCCCGCAATGCGCTGATGCTGGGCTCGTTTTTGGGACTCGGCATATATCAGGGCAAGCTCGTGACGCTGGGCGCGGTTGTGGTGCCGCACGGGGTTATCGAGATCTCGGCGATCCTGCTGGCCGCCGCAGCGGGCTTGCGCTTCGGCTACAGTCTCGTCAATCCGGGCGACATGCTGCGCCGCGATGCGCTGTTGATCGCCGCCCGTGAAGCGATACGCCTGGTAGCCGCGACGCTGCCCATATTCGTGCTGGCCGCGCTCATCGAAGGCCTCATCAGCCCGCTCGCCACCGGCACTCTGGCCAGCAACCTGGTCCGCTACGCCATCGGCATCGTCACCGGCGTGGCGCTCTACGTCTATCTGATCCGGGGCGACCGCTTATTTGGCCGCTATTTCCCCGCAATCGAAAAAGACCCCGACCGGCTCTTTGAGGAAGCGCCGTGAGCCGCCACTTGCATGGCGCATCAATTGCCCGGATGCAGGCGCCAAACAGACTTGAGGCGGCAAGTTGCCTCAGCAGGTCAACTGTGCTATACTCGCCCTGTTTAGTCGGCAGCCCATCGCGGCTGCCGTTAGTGGCAGAATAGCCCGGCGACCTGCACAGCCAAGGTTCGGTTGTTGCGGGGTCGGCGGCTGTACGGCCATTCCTGCTTCGTGTGCGTGCGCCACGGAGCCATTTTGACCACAGGAAGGGGACATACGAATTGTCGAACGAGGCAAGACTCTATGAAGTGATGTATATCATAGACGTGACCCGGGAAGAGGAAGAGCAACAGGAAGTAATAGCGGCCGTTGAGCGTACCATTGTCGAGAACGGTGCAGAGGTGGAAAACACCTTGGTCTTCGGCCGGCGGAACCTGGCCTACGAGATCAATGGCCACAGTGAGGGCCTCTACATGATCACCTACTTCAGGGGCGATGGAGGCGCCGTCGCAGCGCTGCAAAACGAATTTGGCATGATCGAAGCGATACTGCGCGGCTCAATCGTTTTGGCCGACCCCGAAGCGATCTACGAGGAGCCGGAGGAAATTGTGGAAGACGCTGAAGAGACCGCCGGCGACGAGGAAACCATAGCAGAAGCAGCCGAAGCCGTTGTTGCCGATACCGAGGCCGAGCCCGCTGAGGATGCCGAAGTCGAGCCGGTCGCTGAAGAGACCGCAGAGCCGGTCGCAGAAGAGACCGCAGAGCCGGTCGCTGAAGAGACCGCAGAGCCGGTCACAGAAGAGGCGGCCCCTGAAGACTCGGCTGAAGAAGCGATCGAGGAGCCGTCTGCCGAGGAGCGTGAAGAGCCCTCTGCCGAAGCGGCCGAAGATGCGGCTGAGGCAGAGCAGCCTGAGTAGCAAGCATCTAGTCGGATGAGTTCTACCACACCAACAACCAAACCCAGCGCCAGCACCAGAGCGGCGTGGCGAGAGGTTGCCCTTCGGCAGGCTCAGGGCGGACGCGGCAGGGCTTTCAGCCGTAAGACGGAAAGGTGGAACGCAAGATGATTAACAGCGTGGTACTCGTAGGTCGCCTGGCCGCCGATCCGGAGATGCGCTATGCCTCCAGCGGGACGCAGATCACCAAGTTCAGGATTGCTGTGAGTCGGCCGCCGAGGGCCGGCAGCGACGAAGAACAGACCGACTGGCTGAATGTGGTGTGCTTCGGAAAGACCGCAGAGAATGCGGCACAGTATCTGGACAAAGGCTCTCTGGTCGCGATCGAAGGCCGGGTGCAATCGCGGACCTGGGAAGGCCAGGACGGTAAGCGGCAATACGCCGTCGAAATCAATGCCTTCAGAGTACAGTTCCTGGAGACGCGGCAGGAGGCCGAGCGTCGGCGCAGCGCGCAGCCGTCGCGGCCGGAACCGGAGCCGGAGGCAGAGGCAGAGGCCGCTCCGCCACCTGAAGCATTGGACGATGTGGACGAACAAGACGACCCCTTCGGCGACCAGTAAGAGGCGGTAACGAAGATGCCTCCTGCAAGTGGACAAGTCGCTGTTGGCATTGATGTCGGGGGCACGACCTACGCGGCGTGCCTCGTTGACGCCGACGGCGATCTCATCGCTGATGTGTCGTACCGGACCCCCCCGGTGGACAGTGCTGAGGCGCTGCTTGCAGCGTTCGCCGAAACGGCCAAGGAACTAATTGCAGAAGCGGCTGGGTATGCGCCGGTCGGTCTGGGCATCGGGGTGCCGGGAACCGTAAGCCCTGACGAAAGGGAGGTCCGTGACTGCCCCAACCTGACCATC
>JAUWKK010000021.1 GCA_030614245.1 Planctomycetota bacterium
ACCATCGCCGTCGATATCAGCCTCCGGCGTGACTATCTGGCTGCCTGTCAGCCCAAGGTTGGCGCGGATGAAGAGCAAGTCCCGCACGTTGACGCAGTCGTCGCCACTGACGTCGGCTGGAGTGAGCAAGATCGTGAGAGTCTGAGAACTCTCCTTCTCGTCGCAGGTGATCTGCCACTCGGTCTCGATCTCGTCCACGAAAACGCTGCGGTCGATGCGGATGACGAACGTATCGGCGCCCGTGACCGTTTCTCCTACGGCTACGTCGCCGAAGGTCACGTCCGCATCGGGGACGCTGACGTTGGCCGCATCCCATCCGATCAGCGACGTGGTGGCGTTATGCGCATCCTGGGTGCCGTCGTTGCGGACGTATAGCTCAAGCTCGTAGTCGTAGATGCCGCCGCCCAGATGCCGCCGCTCGATGAGCGAGTATCGGTCGATGATGAGTTCCGGCGCAGGCACCGGCAGAATCTCGAACTGGAGAGCGATTGAGTTGTTGGCTTCGTCTTCCTCGGCTACGTCGTTTTCGTCGTCGAGATTGACGATTATGTAGTAGCTTCCAGGCTGGACATCAGCGGCGCTGAGTATAGCGCCGCCGCCGTAGAAGCTCCGGCTTGCCAGCGGGACAGTCTCGGTCGCATTCCATTCCGCGATGCGCTTGTCGTTGTCGTCGAGGAAGTCGTCCTGCGAGAGGTACACGGCATCCTTCCAGGGGGCGTAAACACGACCCAATCCGAGGTTCCTGCCGATCCACTGTGCGAAGAACATTCCGCCCTGCTGCACCTGCGGCGGAGTGACGCTGAGAGTCTGCGGCTCGAGATTGGCGGGACGTACTGCTTCGTAGGCCCCCATATCGACACGGCCTTCGGCAACGCGCGGGTTGCCGTCGAGATCGGTCTCGCCGGGTTCGGGCACGAAATCGGGATCACCGGCATTGATGCACGGCGAATCGGGCTGGAGGTGGTAGTCGCCGTTGTCCGGATCGGCGAAGAGGGGGTCGGCATCAATGTTGGCGTCCCCCCAGTCGAGTGTGCAACCGTCGTCGACGTGTACGCCATCTTGGCCCCGATAGATGCAGCACTGGCGAACTGTTACCACGAGGGAGCTCTTGTAGTACTGCAGTTTGATCTCGGGGCCGATTGGGGCCGAGTTTGCCCACAGGATGCAGTTTGTCAAGGTCGGAGATGAGCTGCGCACAACCATGAGGCCGCCGCCTTCGGAACCTGCCGAATTGCCGACGATCGTGTTGTTGATAAGCATTGGTGAACAGTTATGCTGACAATATATGCCCCCGCCAACGCTCTCAGCGTAGTTGTCGACGATGAGGTTGTTCTTTATCGTGGGTGAACAGCCGACAGAGCATTGGATGGCGCCTCCCCACTGCGCTGAATTAGCCGCGAAGGTGTTGCAGGCGATGAGAGGCGACGAGCCATTAAACAGGTAGATCCCTCCGCCCTCCTGCTCCGCCGAGTTTGCTGAGATGATGTTGTAGGCGATGACACCCGACGGGTTTTCCCAGAAACACAGCCCTCCTCCGCGGTATCTCGATGTGTTGCCAGTTATCACATTGCCGGTGATTGTGGGTGCCGAGTTGACGCAGTGCATGCCGGCTCCTGCCTGGCCGAAATTCTGCCCTGTGATGGTGTTATCTGTGATGGTGTTGCCAATCACCAGCGGCGAGGAATGCTCGTAGCAGGCAATGCCACCGCCATAGTCATTCGCAGAGTTCAAGCTGATCGCATTGTCGACGATTGTGGGGGAGCTGTCGTAACAGTAGATGCCGCCGCCATACCATGAGCCCGAGTTGGCGTTGATAATGTTGTCCGCTATCGTGGGCGAAGAGTCATAGCAGGCAATGCCGCCGCCACGAGTCGCCGTGTTGGCCGTGATTATGTTGTTGGTTATCGTCGGCGAGCACCCATAGCAAAGGATGGCTCCGCCATTGTCGTGGTACTCGTTCCCCCCGGTGATAGTGAAACCATCCAGAATAGTCGAGGCATCTTCCCCGCTATGGAAGTACAACCCCCGGTGCGGTTCAGCTTCACTTCCCTCACAATCGATGAGGCAATTCTCCGGCCCCTTCTGTGACATTACCGTGATCGCCTTGCCCAGAAAATCAATATCCCGATTTCCATCGCCGGTGTAGGTGCCATCGTGCACGACGACCGTATCCCCATCGGCAGCCGCGTCAATGGCTTCCTGGATGGTATCGAACGGATGCTCGATGCTGCCATCCTCGAGCGGATCGCTGACGGACGGGTCGCCATGGCCGGGGTCATGCGGGGCGTCGTCGTCGACGTACCAGATTGGCCCGTTGTAAGGGGCCTCGTACGCGCCCATATCCACACGCCCCTCCGTAACGCGAGGATTACCGTCGAGGTCCGTCTCGTCCGGTCCCGGCACGAAGCCCGGATTACCGGCATTGATGCACGGCGAATCGGGCTGGAGATGGAAGTCACCGTTATCGGGATCGACGAAGAGCGGGTTGGCACTGATGTTGCCGGTGCCTTGGTCTCCATCCTGGATGCAGGAGTAAGTGGCAGTGCATTTGCCTAGGTCGTCTCCATTGGCCCAAAGAATGCAGTTCGTGACCGTCGAATACTGGCGGTCGCAACGAATGCCGCCGCCAGTATTGTTAACGATTGTATTGTTGGTGACCGTCACAGACGAATCGTAGTAGCAGTAAATCCCCCCGCCGATTCCTGGGGTAGTGTTGTGAAGGATCAGATTGTTCATAATAAGCGGTGAGGACTCGTAACTGCAGATGATTCCACCACCGCCGAACTCTGTCGATGTATTACCGATGATAGTATTGCCGATGATCTCGGATGTGTCCACAGCACAATAGACTCCGCCGCCACAGCGACCACTGTTTCCTGTGATGACATTGTGGGCCACAGTGGGAGACGTCGAGCCACAGTACACACCGCCACCGCCTTCGCCGGGAGCTGAATTGTCGCTGATCGTGTTATGTGTAAGCTGAGCCGTGGACGCAGATAGCCAGTCCGAAAACATGACCCCGCCGCCTCGGTCATCAGCGAAGTTCTCATTGATGACATTGTTCGAGATCATTGGCCAGGAGTTCCGGCAAATGATGCCCCCGCCTGTCGCTTCTCGGGAAGCACCTGCCGTGGCCGTGTTGCCGGAGATTATGTTTTCCGTGATCGTAGGTGATGAGTTGATGCAATAGATACCTCCTCCGCGTGCATGTTCGCCCCCGCCCTCTGCCATGTTTTCGTTGATCACATTGGCCTGGATCAACGGCGAGGAGTTGTCGCAGTAGATGGCTCCGCCGAACCCGTCATGGGGACTTCTGCCCGCAACCTTATTGTTTATGATCTTGTTGCCGGCAATCGTCGGGGAAGAGTCTGAACAGTGAATCGCGCCGCCAGCAGATTTCCCCGCAATGTCCCCGCCAGCATAGCCATTCGTAATCGTAAACCCCTCAAGAATTGTGGCTTCACCTTCCCCGCTCACAAACTTGAAGCCACGATGGAAGTTCCCCGGGCCTCCCTGACAGTCTACTACACACCCATCCGGCCCATTCTGTGACATCACTGTGATCGCCTTGCCCAGGAAATCAATATCCCGGTTCCCATTCCCGGTGTAGGTGCCATCGCGTACGACGACCGTATCGCCGTTGGAGGCAGCGTTTATGCCTTCTTGGATCGTATCGAAAGGGTGTACATCGCTGCCGTCCTCGAGCGGATCGGTCACGTCGTCGACGTAGATTGTTTCGCCCGCAAGGGCAACACCACAAGCCAGCACAAGCACCGCAAAGTAGAACATTTTGGACCGCATCACGCATCTCCTTCTGCAAGAGCCTATCGCCGTTCAACCATTCTCCACATATATCATCTCAGGCGCCCTGAGGAACCTGAAAGCGCCAACTTTCGACGTCCGCGGGCGAGCTGAGCATCCGTGCCGCAGCCGCCATATATAGAGTATATGGGCCGCATGCGCGGGTGTCAAGGAAAACCTTTAGAAATTCTTGCGAGCTTCTCGGTGACCCGTGCGCTACATCCTCTCCACCGCCTTCTACATCTTCTCGCGGCTTGGGTGGGCGGAGAGGACATCCACTGAGCACCTATACCGCTGCCCCCTCATACGTTGTCATCCGCGCGCCCCAGGCGCGGCGGGGGTAGATCACACGGAAGTACCCGCCGACTGCATCGTTCCCGGTCGAGAAGGTATACGTCGAGACGCCCGATGAAGCGGCGGCCGCGCGCAAGAACAGCCGGGACACAGATCTCCATCAAAACCCTTCAGCTTCTATCTTGAAGCTTTCTCTGCCAGGGGAGAACCCTTCAGTCTACACCTTATTGACGTCAGGGATTTCAAATCCCTTGCGGTTCGGATCGCGAAGGAGCTTATTGGCTTCGTCGGCATTGTCCCCGGTGAAGCGTTCGGTCTTGGGATCGAACGTCAGCCACGGTCCGACGACGTATTCTGCCTCGTTCTCCGGGATTCCCACGCCGCCCTTCATGATCTCGTGCAGTTTCAGGAAGTGCTCGCAGGCGGTTTTGTCGTCGCCGAATTTGCCGGCCTTGGCGTTGAACGGTACCTTCTTACCGAGCCGGTAGGAGAGGTTCATTACGTGTCCGGTAACGCAGGAGTAATGGGCCTCGAGCATATTCCCGTTTATCATTTTCTGGTCGCCGGCGCGGCATGCGGCAATAAAGCTGCCAAAGGTTCCGCCGGGTGTTATCTTGGCGTCCGGGTGAACGAGATTTTCGGCAGTCTTACCTTTCGCGGGATGATACCGGCCGCCGGCACCGATGTTGCCGCCGGAATCGATCCAACCGCCGTCCTCGAAGTAGAAGTCGTTCATCACCTGTCGCTTGTAGCCCTTATAGTTCACATTGCGAACGTTGAAGAGCACTTGTTGCCCGTTCGGATATTCCACGATGCCGAACATGGTATTGGGCGTCTCACCCTGGTCATTCCACTGGAAGCGTCCACCGAGTGCCATTGCACGGACTGGGTTCGTCTGATCTTCGGCTATGGCCCAACGCGCCACGTCCAACTGGTGCGTGCCCTGGTTGTTGAGGTCGCCGTTACCGCTGGCCCAGCACCAGTGCCAGTTGTAGTGGACATAGTTGCCATGGTACTTGTCGATCACTGCCGGGCCGCGCCATAGATCCCAATCGAGGTGCTTCGGCGGGGCGCTGAAAGGCTTCTGCCCGATGCTGCCGCGCGGCTTACAGCAATAGCCGTAGGATATCTTCAGCTTACCGTATTTTCCGTCACGGATGGCCTTCATCTGGTTGGCACGTTTGCTGTCGCTCCGCTGCTGGGTACCGTGCTGTACGATCACGCCGTACTTGTTGTAGGCCTCAGCGGCAACGCGGCCCTCATAGATATCATGGCTGGCCGGCTTCTCGACGTAGCAATGCTTACCCGCCTGGGCCGCCCAAATCACCATCAACGAATGCCAATGGTTCGGCGTGGCCACGGAAATGGCGTCGAGGTTCTTGTCTTCCAGCGCCTTGCGGACGTCGGTCAACCCTTTGACCTCGTAACCCTTCGCCCGCGTGCCATATCTACCCACCGCTCCACCGAGGACTCTCTTGTCCGGGTCGATCACGTAGGCCAATTCCACATTATTCATCTTGACGTACGAACCTGCGTGGATGTTGCCCTGGCTATGCAGACCACAGACCGCGACCCGAAGGCGCTCGTTGGCTCCGATGACTTTCCCGCTGGCCTTGGTCCCGGATATGTTGAAGGCGGCAACGGCACCAGCGGCGCCCAAAGTGCCCTTCAGGAAATTTCGACGACTCAACTTCTTCATGTGATCCTCCTTGTCTGCTTCAGTTTAACCTAATAGCAAGTCGCGCACTTGCCGGTCTACCAGATGCCTCCGGCACGGGCACGATACCGTTATTATATTATCGAAGCCACTACCATACTTCAACCATTTATGAATGCCGGGAAGAAGAAAGGCACTGTAAGAATATGTAAGAGCTTCGAGTAGCGGAAGCGCAGCGCCCGTGCCCGGCAGCACGGCGCTCTGGATGCTGGCCGCGACAGCGCAGCCGACGAGAGAGTTGAACCGATGGTTGTCGGGGCCGCCGGCGCGGAGCTTCCACTCGTCCGCGCTCCGAGCGAGTTTCAAACGTTGGCTAAATCGTAAAATGTAGCCACGGCATGACTTAGAGAAGTTCGCGTCTCTTTCGGTCGAACAAAAAGACCCGAAAAGATGTTCCGCGGCTAACAGATAGGCGGTTACAGGCGTCTCTCTGCGATGGCGAGATTCGATGTCGCGAGCACTTGGGTGGCTTCGGTACTGATGCGGCACCGTTGCCACCTGGGTCACAAGCAGTGGGGCACGTGGGCTGTCTGCGCTTGCTTCGCAAACCAAGCCGAAATCCCGTCTTGGGAGTCTGGTTCGGCTGAGAGTCTGTGGTTTGGCAGCAACGAATGCCCGGTTTTATGTGAGGTTGCGGGCTGGCTTAGTACCTTGACTAGACGGGTTTAACCACTCGGTGCCGTCCTTTGTGTGTGAGCTGTTCTCCCGGCGTGCAGACATTGCGAAGTTACCATCATCAAAAATACATCTTTTCAGCAACCAGATAGGGAAAGTCCGGCTCTCGCTCGTTCGGCTTGGTATGTTCGATTCTTCCAACTACGGCTTCGGCGGTCCGACGCATCGGAAGCGACAAGAGCATCTCTCGTGCCCCCGCCAGCGCAGCGTTACCGATGCGCACCACCTTCTCCGGGGCGGGCGGCAGCAGTCCGATGGCGACGGCGTTCTCAGGGTTGATGAAATTCCCGAAACCGCCTGCGAGGTAGATATCTTCGATCTCCTCCAGCGTCGTGCCGTAGTACTGGATGAGCAGGTCCTGGTCGATGCGCAAACCGGCCTTCGCGGTAATGAGCTGATAGATGTCCTGCTGGGTCAAGCGGATTGAGTCGGTGACATGGAACGGCGCGTTGATCTTTGCTTTGCGGGTCATGAGTCCGTGGCGGAGCAACTCGGCCAGCAGATCAATGAGGCCCGAACCACAGATGCCGACAGGGGGTTTGCCGCCGATCGTCTCGTAGCCGACGGATCCGTCACTGATCCAAAAGTTCTTGATGGCGCCCTCGATGGCGCCGACGCCGCACTCCGTGGTCGCGCCTTCATAGGCGCCGCCGGCGGCGCAGGAGGCCGTCATAATCCGCTCCCGATTGCCGACCGCCACCTCGCCGTTAGTGCCGATATCGATCAGCATGCTGACGTGCTCATGACGGTACATTCCGCAGGCCAGGATGTCGGCAACGGCATCTGTGCCGGCATGACCGCCAATAAGCGAGGGCGAGTAGACCACGGCATTCGGGTTGACGCTCAGGCCGATGTCCGCCGCCGTCTTCGTGACGGCCGAGGGGTTGGATGACTCGAACGGGATCACGCCCAGGGTGTGTACGGGCTGGCCGAAAAAGATGTCGCGCATAGTGCTGTTCCCTACGGCAACCACCTCATACACATACCTGCGCTGACAGCTTTTTTCCCGTTCGAGCTTCAACAATTCTTCGTTGATTCCTCGCACGACGGCGCGTTGCAGATCCTTCAGACCGCTCTCGTGGCTCATCGTATGCCCGATGCGCGAGATCACATCATTGCCATAGGCGATCTGCGGGTTCTTCCGAGCAAAGGTGGCCACAGTCCGCCCATCCGCCAGATCGAGCACCTGACCGACGAGCGTGGTTGTGCCCACGTCGACGGCGAGGCCAAGGATCGCACCACCATAGCGGTCCAGCTCCCCAACCGATTCGTGAACAACGGTCTTGCCGACTCTCGATACAGCCGGGGCCAGGGCGACTTCCGTCTCAAGGCTCTCGGATAAGATGGCGTAATCCCCGAAGTCTTTGATTACAACGGTCACGTTCACGTCGGGATTAACGATCCGGGCCTGGCAGGCCAGCCTTTCGTCGGGTTCCAGATTGTGGCTTCGTTCCTTGTCCGTTCCTTGATTCAGGCCCTCAGCGCCCTTCTCGATGCGCACCACACAGCGTCCGCAGCTTCCCAATCCACCACATTCCGACGCGATTTCTACGCCCAACTTGCGCGCGTGTTCCAGGATACTGCCCCGGAACGCTTCGATCCCCGTTCTACCTTTGCGATATTGGGTGAAGAAGACTCTTCCCATGTCTATTCCTTTCTCATGGAATTCGCTCGACCGGCATCAAGCGCATTCCCTGCCTTGCTTCTTACCTCGCTCGGAAGCAGCGTCCGCCGGACAGGCATTGGAAACTTTCATAACAAGCACCACCTCGTGATCTTTGCCGACCTCCGCCAGGGCGGATTTCAGTCCATCAAAAACATGGTCAACCTCGCCGGAGACAGACGTGCTCATGCTTCCGGTCACCACGCGTAAGCCGCTCTTCATAAGCGCCTCGCAGAACTTTCCGATAGGCTCTGAGAGATTCGGGCTCCGCAACGGATACAGGCTGACCTCGGCTTGCACATTCACAGTGCCACCATCCCCACAATAAACGCGCCACGCCGGCTACGCAGAAAGCGGCCGGCGAAGTCCGTCAGCGGCGCAAGCGACAGAGCCGTCGCAATGCGTGGGACAAACGCCGCGACCGCCACACGCGGTTCTCCATAGGGTGCAAGCAATGCCTTCACCTCCTCGGGCGAGAAAAGCCGGGCGGCGGCGTATGGCGGCGCGCCGGCGGCTTTTCGTTCTGCATTTAGCGCAGCCAAAGCGTTCAGGACCCCGAGCATCATGTAACCTCCCGGCCGGCGCGTGCATCTCACCATCTCTTGAACAACAGCCTCTGCATCGCGAACGCACTCGAGCGTGGTAATCGCGGCCGTCACATCGAACTGCCCATCGGCGAAAGGCAAGGAATGCGCGTCGGCGAGCCGGAAGGCCGCGTCGGCGATCCGCCTCTTGCGCGCAACGGCAACCATTTCTGGTGCAATGTCCACACCGGTCACCTTGAACCCGCGGACGCCGAAGAACGCGCTCCAATGCCCGGTCCCGCAACCCACGTCGAGCAACCGAAGTCCGGGCGCCGGCCGCGGAAGCATTTTTTCGACGGCTCGCTTCTCCAACGCGGCACAGGCGCGGCCTTTCCGGGGCTCATACCATCGGTCATACGTCTCGGCGATGCCGCCGAAATCAAATCGGGAACCGGGTTGCCCAGCCGCCTGTCTGTCAACGGATTTCGTTATCAAAAGGATTCTTCTATTTCTGGGAGAGTGTTGTTCTTTCCGCTTGAACGTCGGATGAAACCGCGGATAAACTCAGATAAACACAGATGCTAATTCTTAATAATCAGCGTTCATCAGCGTTCATCTGTGGTTGCCTTTCTTCGTTGGCTGCGGAGTCGTTTCCAAGGCTGGGACGAGCTGCAATATCTTCACCCACGTTGAGCGCACCGCGTCCACGGCGGGGCTGTTTCCATGCTCCAGCAGTGTCCTGCGCTCGATCTGCGCATCCGTGAAAGCGCTGTCGTAAGGCACATTACCCAGGAATTCGGCTTTTGCTTCGCGGGCGGCTTCCTGGATCCGTCTCGTCATGTCTTCGTTCAAGTCGGCCTTGTTCACTATGACGCCGGCAGGCACGCGGAAGTGGCGCGTCAGATCGAACACGCGCAACAAGTCGTGAAGCCCGGAGACGGTCGGCTCGGTGACTATGACGGCGTAGCGCGCCCCGCTGACGGACGCGATCACGGGACAGCCGGTCCCAGGCGAACCGTCGATGATTACGTTCGATGCGCTGTCGGCTGCTTGCGGTTGATCGGCGCGCCGCCTGGCGGCGAGGTCCGTCGCCAGGTCCCGCACAAGAGTGACCAGACGGCCGGAGTTCTCTTCGGCGTAGCCTAGAATCGCGTGGGACATCGGACCGAAGCGTGTCGCGGACACGAACCATTTTCCGTTCACGGCGTCCTCGCTGGAAATCGCATCGACGGGGCAGGCGATCTCACAAGCTCCGCATCCCTCGCAGGCTGCCTGGTCGACGGCGTAGCCTCCGTCCACCGTCCGCTGAATCGCAGAGAACCGGCAGACCTCTTCGCAGCGGCCGCAGCTCGTGCACTCCGCCGGATCGATCTCAACCCTAACCCCGCCCACAAAATCGCCCTCTTCCTGGACTTCCGGGTTCAACACCAAGTGCAGGTCCGCCGCGTCCACGTCGCAGTCCGATACCACGGACCCGGACGCAAGCTGGGCGAAGCATGCGGCGATGGACGTCTTTCCGGTTCCTCCCTTGCCGCTGATGATGACGATCTCCTCGGGACGGCGTCCCCCGGGGTCCGGTGTCTTGGCACGCTCCGTCTTGCCGCCCGGACGGAAGGCCGGTTCGATGAGGTCTCTCCGCACCGGGCGTGTCCGGCGAGCAACCTCTCGAATCCGTTCCAGCAGGCGCTGGAAGTGCGGCCGGTAGTAAGGCAGCTTCTCCACAACGAGGTCGCCGACGGAGTATGTCTGCGCGATGCGGCGATCGTCGGGGATCTCGCCGAGTATTTCCAGTTCGGCCCTGCGGCAATAGGCTTTCAACTCCGTATCATCGAGGCCGGCGCGATTGACCACCACGGCGGGTTCCTGGCCGATCTCTCGGCACATATTGACCGAGAGCTTCAAGTCGTTCAGTGCGAAGGGCGTGGGGTCTGCGACCAGGACGCAGAGGTCCGCTCCTTTGACCGTCTCTACTGTGGAACAGGCCGTGCCGGGCGGAGAGTCCAGAAGCGTGATGCCTTCTCTGGAGTGTTCTTTCAGTGCATGGATCAGCCTGGGCGACATTCCGCCCGCCGCGGTCTTGAGCAATCCATAATGGAAGGCGATCTTTCCGCTCGTATCCCCAGTGGGTGCCACGGTCAACGCTCTTCCGTCGGCGGTGTTTCGTCCACGTCCAAGCTTTGCTTGAACGTGCCACCCGTGGCGAAGCTCGCCGATCTCCTTGTCGGCTTCGATCACGGCCCCCTCGGGACACACCAGGCTGCACACACCGCAGGCATGGCACAGCTCGTCGAAGAGGAGCACCTTGCCCTTGATGAGCGCCAGGGCATTGTAATGGCATGCCGCCACGCACTTGCCGCAAGCCGTGCACTTGTTGGGATCGATGCGCACGGGCGCGCGAACGGTCATGCGTTCCCTTGTTTCACCTTCCGGCTTGAGGAACAGGTGACCATTCGGTTCCTCAACGTCACAGTCGATGTACGTGACGTCCCCGCCCTGATCCGAGGCAATGGCTGCCAGGTTCGTCGCGATGAAGGTCTTTCCGGTTCCTCCCTTACCACTCGAAACAGCAATTTTCATTCTGCGAAACCTTTCTGATTATTTCACCAGCGGGTGCGTGCCGCCCCCGCTATCCGTAATCGCAGATCAGTCTGCCGTTCAGGTGGTCGATCTCATGCTGAAGGACCCGCGCAAGCAAACCGGTCGCCTCAAACTCAACTCTGTGGCCTCGAGCGTCCTGCCCGGAGACTTCCACCAGGGTGCTTCGCGCGACTTCCACGCAGACGCCTGGAATACTGAGGCAGCCTTCCGGCATGATTTCTGAACCCTCCTGCCTAACGAGCTCCGGATTTACCAGTTTCAGCGGTCCATCACCGATATCGGCAACGATGATACGCTTGAGGACGCCGACCTGCGGCGCAGCCAACCCGATGCCTTTCCGGTCTTTCGTGAATCTGAGCATGTCACGAAGGAACCGGTCCAGTTGGGCGTCAAACATGATGACGCGGCCGGTTTCCTGTCGCAGAATCGGATCCGGGTACAGCCGCAGTTCGAGTGGTCGCCGTCGCAGATTGCGCACGCGCGGTTTTGCTGGCTGTCGGCGCGTCGCCATGACTTTCGAGCCTCCTGCGCACATAGCCGCAGTACACCGCGCCAAGCGGGTTGTGCGCGAGCACACGATCCTTGACAACCAAGGTGGTGACCGGCGCGTTCGAGATCATTCCGAAGATCGCGTCGTGTCCCACACAGAGCCCGCAGACTATGTTGAGTTCGGTGCCGGCCTGGTTCAGCAGTGCCGCCTGGCCTGCCGGATTGCACATGACCTCGGGGCCGCCCGGCCTGATTTGCTCCAAACCGAATCCGCCCTTCTCGATAGCTGATACCTTGCAGCAGACCGAAACGACTTCGAAATGCTCCGAGAGTATCCTCTCGATGACCTTGGCTTCCTCGGACAGGCCGATACAGAACGCCAGTCCGACCCTCCGGCAACCGAGTTCCTCGGCAAAGAGGATAGTTTCCTGAAGTCGCGGGGCCTTGCAGTAATGCCGTGCTTCAATGGTCGAAGCCTTGCGGTGCAAGTCGGCAACGCGCGCGTCCCCGTAGATCTTCAGATGATCTTCCGCCGTCTCGAAACAGTCCTTGCCCTGTGCGCAAGCCTTTGATTCGCAAGCGGCGCAGTGAGGAGTCGCTGTCTTGTTCATGGTTCTTCGATCTCCGGCGCCACATCCGTTACAGTCGCTCTTCCCGGCATTCTTGTTCCGTCTCAGAGGCCGAGCGTCAGCGCGCCGCGGCTATGGCCGCTTCCGCCGCGTTGACGAACTGGTACGCGATGGGCGACGCCGTCAACGCCGGGTGCGTTCCCGTTTGAAAAACAGCAATATCATCGGCCGTCATGCGCCGCTGGACGCAGGCGCTGATGGCGTTGATGAGCTCGCCGGCAGCCTTGTCGCCCATGACCTGGCCGCCCAGGATCACTCCGGTGCGCTTCTCGAACACGAGCTTGACCTTCATCGGGTAGGCACCGGGCATGCCGCCGGGATGGCGATTGACTGCCTCGGCCGCGCCGACCACGTAACTGTAACCATTGCGAATGGCCAAGCTCTCGGTGAGTCCGGCTGTAGCGAAGGCTGTGTCACCGATGGCCGTGGACCAGACGCCGATGGTCCCGATATTCTCGCGTCGCGTGCCGTAAAGATTGGCGCCTGCGATGCGGGCCTCGGCCGTCGCGATCGATGCCAGTTTCAGCGGGGATGGGCGACCGCCAAAGAAGGATATCTTCTCCGCGCAGTCCCCACATGCGAATACCCGCGCATCTGCCGTACGCATGGTCCGATCCACGACAATCCCGCCGGTCGGGCCTATGGGCAGGGATGACTTCATCGCAAGTTCCAGGTTCGCGGTCGCGCCGATCCCGACGATGACCGCTTGGGCTGGGATGGCGTTTCCGCCGTCCAATTCCACCGCTTCCACACGGTCATTGCCCGCGACCCGGCTGACCTTTGTGTCGGTTATGGGCGTAATGCCCCGCTCCCTGAGCAACCTCTCCGCCTCGGTGCAGAACTCCTCGTCATAGGCGAGCATCAGGCAGTGGGGCAGCATCTCCACGATGCTCACGTTCGCCTGAAGGCTCTTCCTGCATTCGTCGGCGAATTCAACACCGATGAAACCGCCGCCGATGACGACCAGGTCCGAGATGCCCTTGAGCTCTTCCTGCATGTGGCTGAGGTGCGCCACGTCCTTGAACACGGGGAAGACGCCGCCCAAGTCGAAACCGGGTACAGGCGGCATGGCCGGCAACGATCCTGTGGCCAGGATGAGGCGGTCATAGGCGACGCTCTCTCCGCCGGCAGTTGTCACTTCGCCCTTTTCGCGGTCGAGATCCACCACTTCATCGATCAGCAGTTGAATTTCGTTCTTCGACAGCACGGCGTCGGGGATCAGGTTCTTCTCCGGGCTTCCCACTGTTCCGAAGATGTAAGGAATCCCGCAGGGGATCAGCACCTGTTCCTCCTTTCGGATGAGAAGCGTCTGCTTCTCAGGATAGTGCCGCCTCGCCGTAATGGCTGCGGTGAGACCGGCGGCACTTCCGCCGATGACGACAATGTCTGCACGTTTCATGAGCGAGATCCTTTCTTTGTCGAGCGTTAGCGCAACGGCACCAAGAAACCGAAATAGTGCCTTTTTCGCATACAATCTTCAGGCTGTTTTTGGGCTACACTGTTCAGCCCCTTTGGGGCAAATTACAACAGCCCACGGCAACGCCGTGGGAACGTGGAGCGGTGAAGTCTAAGCCCCACGGGGCGGAGTAATACCTGTGTTACTTCGCCCTTTCAGGGCTTCTGCCATTGGCAGCAGGTGGCCCACGGCGTTGCCGTGGGCTATCTTACTATGCCCTTTCAGGGCTGCGGAATTACCCGCTGGTGCAGGATTTCACTGGTTTTCAAACGCAGTCTCATGGCTTCCCTCTGAACCACCGATTATGCCCTCGCGTGCAGCGACAGCGCATCCTGCGGACATTCCGCCACACATTGGCCGCACCCCGTGCACTTTTCGCGGTCCACTTCGGCTACGTCGTTCACGCTGATCGCGTCGACCGGGCAAGCGTCCACACACTCGCCGCAAGCTATGCAGTTTTCGGTATCGACAACCGCGACGAGGGGTGATGCCGGGGCCGCATCTTGGAGGCCGGCGATTCGTTGATTCACGGCCCTGAGCTGCTCTTCCATTGCCTTGGCCTGGGCCTTGAGAGATTCAAGGTCTGCAGCGGGCGAGACCGGCGCGGCGCCGGCTTCTGGGTTGACCGCAGGCATCATGCCGCCGCCCATCCCCATGCCGCGACCCATTCCCCCGCCCATGCCGCGGCCACCGCCCATGCCACGCCCTCCGCCCATGCCGCGTCCTCCGCCCATTCCTCGTCCCATACCGTCACCTCCTATGCCAAGACCAGCGCCGGTGCCGCCGGCGCTCATTCCAAAATGACTTACAACATTTGCTCCCGAGGCCGACGTGAAGGCGCCTTGCTTATACTGCGTGATGGCGTCGCGGACGCTGCCGCTGACCCCGACGATGACCTGAATGCCCGCCGCACCGAACACATTAAAGGCGTTCGGCCCGCAATTTCCGGTCAGCACGGTCTGCACTCCTTTTTCGGACATTAGCTGGGCCGACTGAACTCCTGCGCCGCCGCCGACGGCGATGTTCGGGTTCTCAATCGCCTCGAACTCCATGGTGTCCGGGTCCACGATCAGGAAGTACGCGCAGCGGCCGAACCGTGCCTCGACGTGGTCATCCAGGGTCGGCCCCGTAGATGTGATGGCTATTCTCACAAGAGTATCCTTTCTCCATTACGAAAGTGGACATGTTCCCGTAGGACACGAAGCGCCGGACGGCCTGACGCCGGCGCCTACGCCGAACGTTGACATGAGTTTCTCCATGCGGCGGCTGCCGCACTTCTCACACGTATGCCGGCCGCTGGCATCCGGCTTTTCGAGCACTTCCGTGACGTGCCCGCACTTCTTACAGCGATATTCATACAGAGGCATGACTTTTCCATCCTTTCACGTTCCGAGAGCCAGCGCGCCAAGCACCCTGGCTCTGGACCTGCCGGGGGTTACTTCTCCTTGGCCTC
>JAUWKK010000034.1 GCA_030614245.1 Planctomycetota bacterium
AACACTGATTACCGATTACCGATTACCGATTACTGATCACCGATTACTGATAACTGGTTACTGACTACTGATAACTGATACAAGAGGGGTCTTCAAAGAGGGAGAACCACCTGATGATTATCTTCAGCGAACGCGTCAACGGAATGTATCGTGACATCCGTAAGGCGGTCAACAATCACGAGAAGGCCGCCGTGCATAAGATCGTGAAGGAACAAGTGGCCGGCGGCGCCGATGTGATCGACATCAACCTGGGCCCCACCAGAGGCGATCCCGTCGAGAACTTCGTCTGGCTCGCCCGGACCGTCTGCGAGGTCTCAGACAAGCCAGTCGCCCTCGACAGCGCGAAGCCCGATCTGCTCATCGAGGCCGTCCCGAAAGTGAGGGATGCCTTGCCGGACACGAAGCTTCTGATCAACTCGTCGACGGCCGATCCCGCCTGCATGGGCAAGCTCATCCCGCTGGCGGCCGAGCATGGAACCGGGATAATCGGCCTGACTATGGATAAGAAAGGCGTGCCGGGCGACGTCGACAAACGTGTCGAGTGCGGAGCGATGTTCCTGATGACCGCGCTCGAATCGGGGCTGCTCCCCGGCGACATCTACATCGATCCGATCATCCTGCCGATCAATGTCGCGCCGAAGCAGCCCTGGCACGTGATGGAGGCGATCCGGCAGCTCGCCGTCGTCAACGATCCGCCCCCGCATTTCATCATCGGGCTGTCCAACGTCAGCCAGAACTGCCTGCGGAGCAATCTCCTCAACAGGACGTATCTGGTCATGGCGCTGGCGGCGGGCCTGGATGCTGCGATCATGGACGCTGCCGACAAGGACCTCGTTGAAGCCGCAATCAGCGCCGAAGCGCTCCTGGAAAAACAGCTATACAGCGACGATTACATCAAGGCGTGGCGGATGCAGAAAGATATCTGAGTTATAACGTGTGGCAGGCTTTCGGCCTGCCGATTAATCAGCAGCCTGGAAGGGCTGCTCCACAAAGGAGAAAAAGGTAATGCCAAGTGACATTGAAATCGCACAGGCGGCTTCGATTGAGAGAATCGACAAGATTGCCGGCAACTGCGGCATCAAGACCGATGAACTCGAATTCTACGGCGACAGCAAAGCCAAAGTGAAGCTCGAACTGCTCGAACGTGTGAAGGATCGCCCGAACGCGAAGTACATCGACGTTACTGCGATCACGCCCACCCCACTGGGCGAGGGCAAGACCGTCACGGCGGTCGGCCTCACGCAGGGGCTGGGGTACATCGGCAAGAACGTGCTCGGCTGCATCCGCCAGCCGTCCCAGGGGCCGACCTTCGGCATCAAGGGAGGGGCTGCTGGCGGCGGCTATGCGCAGATTGTCCCGATGGAGGACTTCAACCTGCACCTCACGGGCGACACTCACGCGGTCTCAGCAGCGCACAACCTTCTTGCCGCGGCGATCGATAATCGGCTGTTTCACGAGAGCCGGCTGAGCGATAAGCGCCTCGACAAACTCGGCCTCAAGCGGCTCAACATCGATCCCGGCAGCATCACCTGGAACCGCGTCGTGGACGTCTCCGACCGTGCTCTCAGGAATATCGTTGTGGGTCTGGGCCCGGCCGCCGACGGCATTCCGAGGCAGGCCGGTTTTGACATTTCCGTTGCCAGCGAGGTGATGGCGATCCTCGCTCTGACGACCAGCTTGAAGGACATGCGCCGGCGCCTCGGACGCATCGTGTTCGGTATCGACAAGAAGAAGCGGCCCGTCTCGGCCGAGGACCTCGGCGTCGCCGGCGCAATGGCCGTCCTGATGAAGGATGCGATCAAGCCCACGCTCATGCAGACGCTCGAAGGCCAGGGCGTCTTCGTGCACGCCGGGCCTTTTGCCAATATCGCACACGGCAACAGCTCCGTCATCGCCGACCAGCTTGCGGTCAAGCTTACCGACTACGTAGTGACGGAATCCGGCTTCGGCGCAGACTGCGGGATGGAGAAGTTCTTCAACATCAAGTGCCGCGTGTCGGGACTTGTGCCCAATTGCGTCGTCATTGTAGCGTCGATCCGCGCGCTCAAGATGCACGGCGGCGGGCCCAGGGTCATCCCCGGCAGGCCGCTGCCAGACGAATACATCAAGGAGGACCTCGACCTCATCGAGAAGGGAGCCGCCAACCTGCGCAAGCACATCGAGAACGCACGGCTCTTCGGCGTAAACGTCGTTGTTGCGGTCAACAGGTTCACCACCGACACCGACCGCGAGATCGAACTTGTCAGGAAGATCGCGAAGGACGCGGGGGCCGACGACGCGGTTCCGTCTGATGCATGGGCGAAAGGCGGCGAAGGCGCGGCCCAGCTTGCCGAGTCGGTCGCCGCCGCGTGCGAGAAACCCACTGACTTGAAGTTCCTCTACGATGCCGAAGCGTCCATCGAGGACAAGATACACGCGATTGCGACCAAGATTTACGGCGCGAAGGATGTTGACTACGCGCCGGATGCCAGGGCGAAGATCGAGCTCTACACGAAGCAGGGCTTCGACAAGATGCCTTTGTGCATGGCGAAGACGCATCTTTCCCTTACGCACGATCCTATGCTCAAGGGCGCGCCTGCGGGCTTCACGCTGCCTATCCGCGATATCCGCGCATCCGTCGGCGCCGGATTCCTTTATCCGTTATGCGGAGAGATGCGAACAATGCCGGGGCTGCCTTCGAGGCCCGCTTTCATGTCGGTTGATCTCGACGAAGACGGAAAAGTCACCGGGCTTTTCTGACGGTTGTTGCTCTTAGGCAAAGGTAGGACCGACCATGGATGGCGCGGCAGACTGCAACATCGAAGCGTGCACCATCCACAGGTCGCCGCATGCCTTCATCAACAAGCGGGACGAGGCGATCCTTGTCAAGCCGCTGAGCGAGCGGCGGCATGAGAAACTGATCGAGATGTATCTCGCCTACGAGCCGAAGAACTCGTTCGGGGGCCTGCCTCCTGTCAAGGATGACGTCTGCGTGGAGTGGGTTCGCGGGATGATCGGGACCGGCGTCAATCTCGTGGCGCTTTCGTTCAAGGATGGCATCGTGGGCCACGCGGCGCTCTTCCCGATTAACGAGCGCGCGTGCGAGATGCTGGTCGTCGTCTCTCCGGCCTATCAGAACACCGGTATCGGCACGGAACTCGCAAGGTGTCTCGTCCGGATGTCGCACGAGATGGGTTTCGAGAAGATATGGCTCTCGGTCGAGAGCACGAACCTCAGGGCGCGGCACGTCTACAAGAAATGCGGATTCGAGTACGTGACCTACGAGCAGGACGGCCACGTGGAGATGGACCTGGACCTGAAGCAGTTCCGCGATGTTGTCAGCGTCAGCGTGTCCGACGTCATGGGCCGGGATGTCATCACCATCCATCCCGAAGCAAGCTGCAGGACGGCTGTCGAGCTTTTCCTGAAGAATGAGATCAGCTCGCTGCCGGTGGTCAACAAGAAGCACCAGGTTGTGGGGATCATCTCCGAGACTGACCTGATGCAGCCGGCCAACATCCGCAAGAAGGTGGGCGATATCCTCACGCGCGGCGTCATAACCGTCCAGAAGGATTGCAGCATCGAGAAGGTCATTCCGCTGTTTCATTCGAAGAAACCCCGATGCATTCCGGTTGTAGGTCGCAACATGAAGCTCCTCGGTGTGATCAGCAGGAAGGACGTCCTCGTATACTACGCGAGACGGTTCGACGGAATGCCCTGAGACACGTCGGCGCCGCCTGAACAGTGGCCAGTGATCAGTGGCCTGTATCATCATTCTTCACTGCTTACTGATTACTGCTTACTGATTTATAGAAGGCCCGCTGATGAAAACAGGCGTTGCCGTCAGAATCGGAACCCGCGGCAGCCTTCTGGCACGGGCGCAGACCGACTGGATGGTGCGCACGCTCAACGAGCTTGATCCTGAGCTGAAGGTCGAGGTCGTCGTGATTCGCACGGCCGGCGATGCCGTGACAGATCGTCCGCTCTCGAGTGCCGGCGGGACTGGCCTGTTCACGAAGGATATCCAGGCGGCACTGCTCGCCGGCAAGATAGACTGTGCCGTGCACAGCCTGAAAGACCTGCCCACCGAACAGCCAGACGGCCTCGAGATCGGCGCCGTCCCCGCGCGAGAAGACCCGCGCGATGCGCTCGTCGGATTGACTCTCGAGCAGATACGGTGCTCTTCCCGGCGGCTGAAGATCGGCACGAGCAGCCTGCGAAGGGCCGCCCAACTCAGGAGGTCCTTCCCCGGCGCCGACGTGGTCGATCTCAGGGGCAACGTAGACACGCGGCTCCGCAAGGTGCGCGAAGGGGCCGTCGATTGCGCCGTGCTGGCAATGGCCGGCCTCCGCCGTCTCGGCCTCGAATGTGAGATCAGCGCGGCGCTCGAACCCGACGAGATGCTCCCAGCACCCGCACAGGGCGCACTCGGCATCGAGATGCGCAGAGGAGACGATAAGCTGCGAGACCTGTTGAGCAGCCTTCATTGTTCGGCCACGGAGCGGTGCGTCCCTGCCGAACGCGCGGTGCTCTCGGCGCTCGGCGGAGGATGCCAGGTGCCCGTCGGAGCGCTCGGGCGGATCGATGGCCATCAACTGCACCTTCAGGCGAGGGTCATCTCCATCAACGGGGGTCGGATGGTGCAGGCTGCGAGGTCGGATACACCAGATGCCGCAGAACGGTTGGGCCGCCGACTGGCCGATGATCTGCTCGAACGAGGTGCAGGCCCGATCATCGAAGAAACATTACGCGAAGCGCGGCGAGGTGCCGGCAATGGCTGATCCTGGAACCGTCTATCTCGTGGGGGCCGGACCCGGCGATCCCGGCCTGCTCACGCTGAAGGGCAGGGATTGCCTCGCGCGAGCCGATGTGGTCGTATACGATCATCTCGCCAATGTCGAAATTCTCGGACATGCCCGCGATGATGCCGAGATGATATACGTCGGCAAGCAGGCCGGCAGGCACTCGATGCCGCAGGAAGAAATCAACGCACTGCTCGTCGAGAAGGGTCTCGAGGGCAAGACGGTGGTGCGGCTGAAGGGCGGCGATCCGTACGTCTTCGGTCGCGGCGGTGAAGAGGCGCTCGAACTGCGCGAGGCCGGCATCCCCTTTGAGGTGGTGCCGGGCATCACGGCCGGCGTGGCTGCGGCGGCCTATGCAGGCATCCCCGTCACGCATCGCGGGTTCAATTCGGCGGTCACGCTCGTCACGGGCCACGAAGACCCCACAAAGCCCGAGTCCGCCCTCGACTGGAGTGCGCTCGCTAAGGGAGCCGGCACGCTGGCGATATACATGGGCGTGAAGAACCTCCCGCTGATAACGCAGAAACTCATCGATGGCGGCAGGCCGCCCGAGACGCCCGTCGCGCTGATCCGATGGGGCACTCATCCCACACAGCGCGTCGTCGACGGCACACTCGCGGATATAGTCGAACGCGTCCGCGAGGCGCAACTCGCCGCGCCCTGCATCATTGTCATCGGCGACGTCGTCAAGCTGCGCAACGAGCTCAACTAGTTCGAGAGCCGCCCGCTGTTCGGGAAGACCGTCCTCGTCACGAGGTCGAGGCAGCAGGCCAGCGACCTTGCGGCGAAGCTGGCCGCTCTCGGCGCCCGAGTGTTGATATTCCCGACGATCCGCATCGAGCCGCCGCTGGACGATCAGCCGCTCGAGCGTGCTGTCGCGTCGCTCGCGAGTTTCGACTGGATCATCTTCACGAGTGCCAATGGGGTGGATAGCTTCTTCTCGATGCTCGATGGCTTGGGCCGCGACAGCCGCAGCCTGGCCAACTGCAAGGTGTGCAGCATCGGCCCGGGCACGGCGGCCCGCCTGCGCTCGCGGGGCATCCGTCCCGACCTCGTGCCAGAGCGATTCACCTCGCAGGCGGTCTTCGATGCGCTGAGCGAAGCGAACGAAGTGAAGGGAAACAGGTTCCTGCTGCTGAGGGCGGATATCGCCGGTAAGGCCCTGCCGCAGCAATTGCGCGATGCGGGGGCCGAAGTCACGGACATCGAAGCGTACAGGACCCTCCGCCCGACGCCGGCCCCGGAGACTATCGAGGCTCTGCGTGCGGGCGAAGTCGATATTGTCACGTTTACCAGTTCGTCGACAGCCAGGAATTTCGCCGCTATAATGCGCGATGAGCTCGGCGAGCCGCCCGGCGGCGTCGCTTATGTCAGCATCGGCCCGGTAACATCGCAGACCGTCCGCGATGAATCCATGCAGCCTGCAATCGAGGCGCGGGAGTCGACCATAGACGGCATCGTCGCGGCGATCCTCAAGGACCGGAAGTAATCAGTGAGCAGTGGCCAGTGAGCAGTGGTAAGTAGGATCAGAAAAGAATGATTGGAATCTCGAAGCTGTATTGCGGAACAGTTGAAGCTTCCGATCCGCTGCGTTACGGACGCCGCAGCAAGGACCTGCCGTCGCACCTGCTGCAGTTCTCGAAGGACAAGCGGCCGGTGGTCGTGTGGAACGTCGGCAGGAGGTGCAACCTGCGCTGCGTGCATTGCTATTCGCGCTCGCGCGATCGGGAATACAGCGACGAACTGACGCACGGGCAGGGCCTGGAGCTGATCGACGATCTGGCGCAGTTCGGCGTGCCCGTGCTGCTTTTCTCGGGCGGCGAGCCGCTGATGCGGCCGGACATACTGAAACTCATCGCCCACGCGCGCAAGCAGGGGCTGCGGGCCGTAATCTCGACAAACGGCACGCTCATCACCCCCGAACTGGCCGCGCAGCTCAAGGAGTTCGGCCTCAGCTACGTCGGCGTGAGCCTCGACGGCCTCGAAGAGACGAACGACCGCTTCAGGGGCGTCCCCGGCGCGTTTCAGCGCGCGCTGGCCGGGATCAGGAATTGCATCGCCGCCGGGATAAAGGTCGGGCTTCGCTTCACGATGAACCGCAGGAACGCGCGGGATATCGGCGGAATCTTCGACCTGATCGGCGCCGAAGGCATCCCGCGAGCGTGCTTCTACCACCTCGTTTATGCCGGCCGAGGCAGCAAGCTCGTCTCCGAAGACCTCTCTCACGATGAAACGCGGGCGGCGGTCGACCTGATAATCGACCGCACGAGCGCCCTGCACAATACCGGCAATCCGGTCGAGGTGCTCACGGTCGACAATCACTGCGACGGGCCTTACCTGTACATGCGGATGGCGCGCGAGCGCTCGCCGTACGCCGAGGACGCGCTGAAACTGATGAGAATGAACGGCGGCAACAGTTGCGGTATCGGAATCGGCTGCGTGAGCTGGGACGGCTCCGTGCATGCCGACCAGTTCTGGCGGCATTATTCGTTCGGAAACGTCGCCGAGAGGCCGTTCAGCGAGATTTGGATGGACACGTCCGACGATCTGATGGCGAAACTGAAGGACCGCAAGCAGCACCTGAAGGGCCGCTGCGCCGAGTGCAAATGGCTCGACGTGTGCAACGGGAACTTCAGAGTGAGAGCCGAGGCCGTCACCGGCGACGTCTGGGCGTGCGACCCCGCATGCTACCTGACGGACGAGGAGATCGGGCTTTGAGGGGGGGGGCGGGTGGTCGGCTGAACGTTTGAAATCAGCGGCAGCGAAGCGCCATCCGCTGCAACCGGTTGTTAGGCATCGTCTTTCTTGTTTTCCTTCAAAGTGTACATAGCCATTTTGAGACGGAAGTAAGTTGATCCTCATCGGTGAGGTTTGCGGCGTTCTCCAATCTGCCGCGCTTGAGCATTTCCCATATCTCCTTGCCCATCTTGGTTGCGATGGCCGCCCCAATGAAGAAAGTATGAGGTTTGAGTTCCCGTTCTGAAAATGCTT
The DNA here is from genome assembly GCA_030614245.1 of Planctomycetota bacterium. GTDB lineage: Bacteria > Planctomycetota > PUPC01 > JABMSA01 > JAUWKK01 > JAUWKK01. The sequence goes on from JAUWKK010000034.1 coordinate 7,773, forward strand.
CTCGAATCCGATTCAGGGCCGTCCTGGCAGTCTTCCAATGTTCATCCGCTCCTGCCGGATCAATACCACCTTTCAATTCGCCAAGAGCGATATAGGCTGAAGGAGTCTCGATGACTTCGCGTGTTAAGTCTACGGCAGAACAGTCAAATAGCAACAAATCCACATTGTTTCGGAAGAACGGAACTGTAATATTATAGAGAAGCGTGCGAGGGCCTTTTCCCGTGTCCCAGCATAGGCCACGTAGCGATAATTCCACGTCGGCGTCATCCTTCGGCAGTTCGGCCCAAGTGTTGGTTCCGCTTCTGAGCCACTGGCACTGATATCCGGCAAGTTTCAGGTATGCGATGATAGCTCGTGTGAGTTTCTTCTGAGCCATGAAGCCACCGATGTTTCGCATTGAACCGCCGAGCGTATCGCCGCGAGTCAGGAGAAAGCGGAAGACGAGTTCTTCAACGAAACTGACACCTGCGGGTTCAAGGAAGTTTCTTATGAGACCGTCAACGGCCTCACGCTTGTCCGGGTCCTGTAAGTGGTTGGCCGCTTTGTCCGACACTCCGGCTGCCGTCACCAAGGCGGTTTGAATATCGGGAAACTTCAATAAGTCAGCGGGCAACTTGGCTTTACTGGCGGCGGCCTTTAATGCTCGCGCCTGGGCGACAAAAGGCGTAGCGCGCCGATTCTTCTCCAGCGCAAGCGCAACAAAGCCTGCTCGAACAGTCTCGTAAGTAGTCTCAAGGCTCTTACTTGATTTGAGATGTTGGAGATACGGCTTGGCCATTTGCTATTCCTTTCGCCAGACATACACGCATTTGCGCAACGCTTGTCGCCCATGCGTGCCCATTTGCTGGCTGCTGTTTCCTTTTCCGTTCGGCAGAACCAAAATCTGCTCGGTCTTGAAACCCAAATGCTCGGCTATTTCCGAGAGAATGATATCCACAGAGATGCTTGCGCCAGCATACCGCACGTTGTCGTTCACCATGATGAGCGGTGCCCCCCGCTTTAGTACACGCGCTGACTCGAAAATGACACAAGCCATTTCGTAGAAGTAGCCGCGCACCATACGAGGAATGCCGTTGTTGTTCAGTAGGTCAAGATCCTTCTGTGTGTCCAAGTATGAAAGAACCGCCTGCAAGAGTTCCTGATTGTCCGCAACGCTAATCGCTGGCTTCCACTTCGGATTAAGGGCCAAAAGGTCTTTCGCCCGATTCTCCACCGTGCAGCTGAGCATTTGCTGTCGGAGCGCCGACAGTCCCACTTCGTCAACTCCCAGCAAGGCGAGTTCCAGCGCATACGTCCGAGTATAGTCGTAGCGGTTACAGTAAGGGGGGGACGTAATCAAACAGTCGTAGGACTCGGCTTTGAGTTTTGGAAGAATTGACAGGCAAGACCCTGTTCGAAGAAGTACCTTCGCCTTTGAGCGTGTTGTTGAAAATAAGTCTTCAGGTGCGTCAGCCGCGCGCAGGTCAGTAACAATCTCATTCAGCTTTGCCGTCATGGCTTTGTCAAAAGTCAATATCGCGCCTTTGTTGAAAACCTTCTTCCCTTGCTGTCTTCCTGAACGGTGGTCCCATCTCAGATATTGACCGTCCTTCCGCGTGTAGCTGATAGATTCGAGGATGCAGAGCAGGGCGAACAGCAGCACTGGTTTGATTCGTTCATTCTCTTGTTCCAAAGCCACAAGGAACCGACCGATCTGATCAGTTGTTTCATCGGGATAAGCTCCGCGGGTGATTCTAAGTTCGTTGATCCGCTTTGAGGTTTCTGCGTCGTGCCAGGGACGCAGTTCCCTCCAAACCGCCAATTTCTCGACATCCACCGGCTCCAGGTCCGAATCAACGACTTGCCTTGTTGCGATGATAGTTTGGCCAATAGGCAGCAGTTCAATGCCCTCAGCCTGCATTCCTAATGCACCCGCTGCAAACAGAGCGGTGCCGCAGCCGGCAAACGGGTCCAGAAGAACTCCTCCGGAGATTCGCTGTTCGTTCAACAAGTACTCAACAAGTCGTGCAGAGAATGCTTCTTTGAATTTGAACCACCGATAAACTGCTCGACCTTTATTTGCTTGAAAGCTGACAAGTGAACGGGTGAGCCTATTGTCAACACTAAGGCTTGTAGCCCATTTCCTCTCATAATCCTTGTTCAGGTTGTCAACGCGCTGCAACCTTGGGCAAACAGGACTTCTATCTTCTCTCGCTCTGCGCACTTTAGTACGTCCCGTCTCTAAATTAGACCCGACTGGAATGTCAAATAGCGTATTCTGATCAGAATATTTGGATGATGCCATTGCCTTGTTCTTTCTCAATTCCATTCGCCCAACCATGATTACACTGACCACCACAAGACGCCTAACATCCTATGGTGCCGTATAAGACTCCCCCGAAACCTCGCCCATCGTGCTCCGCACGCACTCCGGGACCTGATTGAGCACGCAGGTGTAGACCGCCGTGGTCTTCCCATCCCTGTCCTTGTGGCCGGGAAACCGCGACAAGCCATCGATCTCTCCAGACCACCACAATCATAGTACCACCTCCGCGCAGCATGGTCAAGAGGATTCTCGTGTTTTTTTCTCTTTCTTGAAGGGGCCGGGGGCGAAGTTCACGACGCGGGCCATGCGGGTGCACTGACCGCCGCTTCGCCGACGTATTACAATAATCTACACAGTACCGATTGACTTATCGCGGTATTGGGGCTTTAATAAGAGGTAGGCGCCGCGGCCAGGAAGCCCCCGGCCCCCGCCGCAGGAGGACACTCTGATGTATCGCCTCGCTTATGCCGCTATGATCGCGTTTACGCTGTTGTGCCTGCCGTCGCGGGCTGACACGATCACTTTCGTCGATGATATCGAGATGAACGTGGATGTATTGCGGGTCGACGAGAAGAACGTGGAAATGCGCGTGAAATACGGCACGGTCGTTGTACTCAGGTCGAGGGTCAAAAAGATCGAGATAGACTACGAGGAGCGCCGCAAGAGCCTTTCCGGGGCGAATGAGACCGGCATGGAGCTCTTCAAGCTCGGGCAGTTGTGCGAACAGTTCGAGTTGCTCAAGGAAGCCGCCGACGCCTATCGCACCGCAATAACTAAGCCTAACCTCCCGGCCGACGTGCTCCTGAAGATCGGCGAGTTCTTCGAGAAGCAGAAGCTCCTCGGCGAGGCACGGCAGAGCTACGAGAAGCGCCTCGAGATCGACAAGGACAACGAAGAGATAGCAAAGAAAGTTGCGTCGTTGCCGAAGGTTGAACCGATGAAGCCGAAGTATCCCGTGAAACGTGTCGAGCCGGTGAAACCCGACGTGCCGGAGGAGCCCGACAAGCCAAAGGAGCCCGACAAGCCCGTCGAGCCGGCCGCTCAGGATGTCAAGGATGGCATCGAGGGGACGCAGCAGTGGCGAATCCAGACCTGGGCCAATCGTGGCAACTGCGAGGTGGTTACTCAGAAGAACAAAGATGGTTCGGAGAACCGCATGCTGGCGGTGGATCTCGGTGCAGGAAACCACGACAAGACGGTAGTCGGCGCGTTCGTCAACCGCGATCTCAAGCCCTATAAGGCCATGGTGCTGGACATCTACAACGACAGCGACAAGGACGTCAAGATATCTTTTGCCGTGATTACAATGCCGACGCAATACCTCGAGAGCAAGGCGGTGACGATCCCAGCCAAGAAATGGAGGCGGGATATCGCATTCGACCTCGATGCCGAGGAATACAAGTCTGAAGCCACAAACTGGGTCAACAAGGGCAGGCTCGAGAACCGCGAGCGGACCCAGCAGTTCTTCTTCCTGATATACAACGCCGCAAAGGAGGGGACCATCTACATCGACAGCATCTCGTTCAAGACGGCAGACGAGCCTTGAGCTTCCGTGTTGTCATGCTGAGCCTGAGCGAAGCATCTTTCACCACTTGCGGGTGGTTATGCTAAAGATTCTTCGTCAAACTCAGAATGACAGATCGGTAACGGCCGCACCGCCAGTTTCAAGACCACCACGCCCCGTTTTTCTACTTGCTAAACAGCCTCGGGCGGATATAATAGGTCGCATCGAAAGCCAACGGAAACAGGAGTATCCCAGGGCTATGGCTCCGCAGAAGAAAAGAGTCCTGGTCGTTGATGATGAGACCGACGTGACGGATCTGCTGATGCAGACGCTGCAGTCGGACGACATCGAGGTGGCCACTGCATTCGACGGCCTCTCGGCAATCGAAGCGCTTCCGGAGCTTAAGCCGGAACTCATCGTGCTCGACGTGATGATGCCGATCTACGATGGATTCCAGATCTGCCGCAAGATAAAGGCCAACCCCGCAACCGAGGGCATCAAGGTGCTGCTCTTCACGGCCGCGTCTGACCAGTACGTGATAGAACACATTCTGGAGGCGGGAGCCGACGATTACGTGACGAAGCCGATAGATGCTCTGGGGATCGAGAAGAAGATCCGGGAGATGCTGGGCCTGGGTTGAGGCCCCCGCGCGGAGCAGACCGATGCCAGAGGACTCGCCGCCCGAATTCCCGGGCTTTGTGCATGTCTACACCGGCGACGGCAAGGGCAAGACGACGGCGGCCATGGGCTTGGTGATGCGCGCGGCCGGCCGCGGGTGGCGCACCGCTGTCGTTCATTTCCTCAAGGCCGGGGCCGCGGGCGAGGACGTAGCAGCCGCCTGCCTCCAGCCTGAAGTCTCCGCAACGTCCTTCGGCCGCGTTGCGATGGTTGACCCTTCCTGTCTGGCTCCTGAAGACATAGCCGCCGCCGAAGACGGCCTTCATTTCGCAGAATCCATCGTTCGCGACGGCGAGCACGACCTTGTCATCCTCGATGAGATATGCCTCGCCGTGGCGTGGAACCTGCTGAAACTCGACGACGTTATCGCCATGATCGAGACGCGCCCGCCCGGCGTCGAGATCGTCCTCACCGGACGTGAAGCCGACAGGCGGCTGATCGAGCTGGCCGATTACGTCACCGAGATGCGCTGCGTGAAACATCCGTTCGACAAAGGCGTTGAGACCAGAGAAGGCATCGAGTATTGAAACGGCTTCTGGCGGGATTAGTACTGGTCTTGATGGGCTGCGGCGGCCCGGCCCCGGCCACCGACGGCCCGCCGAAGCGAATAGTCTCGCTCGCACCGAACCTCACCGAGATCGTCTTCGCTATCGGCGCCGGTGACCGCCTCGTTGCCGTCACCACCCACTGCAATTACCCGCCTGCGGCCGCCGCGCTGCCGAAGGTCGGCGCCTATATGAATCCCAATCTCGAAGTCGTCCTCGCGCGGAAGCCTGATCTCGTCCTGATAGCGAAGGAAGGCGGCGTCAAACCGTTCGCCGAGGCGCTCGAACGCCACGGCATCCGTGTCGAGGCCGCGGGAGCTGAATCGCTCGACGAAGTGATCGCGGCCATCCGCCAGGTCGGCGGGGCGGTCAATAACAAAGAGCAGGCCGATCAATTGGCCGATTCGCTCGCGGCACGGGCCGCGAAAGTCCGCAAGACCTCCGCGGGGCTGCCGAAG
>JAUWKK010000154.1 GCA_030614245.1 Planctomycetota bacterium
AGACCGACGTGCTGAAAGATATTCGCGGCTGGGACCCCTTCAACGTGACGGAAGACTGCGACCTGGGCATCCGTCTCTTCAAGATGGGGTATCGCACGCACGTGCTCGATTCGACAACGTGGGAAGAGGCGAACTCCGATCTACGCAACTGGATCCGGCAGCGGTCGCGATGGGTGAAGGGATATATCCAGACGCACCTGGTTCATATGCGCCGGCCGTTTTCTTCGACATGGAAGATGGGCGCGTGGGGCATGTTCAGCTTCCTCACTTCCGTCGGAGGCCTTGCGCTGATGCTGCTGCTGAACCCGATCTTCTGGATTATCGGCGCATCGTATCTCGGCTGCTGGGCGGTGGACCTGCACGCGAACGGCTGGGACTTCGGCGCGACCATGAGCCTGCCCTACGCCGAGCGATGGGTCTGGCAGATGTGGTTCAGCGATGCCACCAACCCGGGCTACGAGCCATTCTGGAACGCCGTCTCGCAGCTTTTCTACGTTATGACTATCCTGCTGCTGGCCGGTAATTTCTTCTTCGTATTCATGCACGTGCTGGCGTGTATCAGGCGCAGGACTTTCTCGCTGATACCGTGGGCTGTCGTCTCCCCCCTTTACTGGGTGCTGATCAGCATAGCCGCTTGGAAGGGCTTCATGCAGCTCTTCTTCAGGCCGTTCTACTGGGAGAAGACCATTCACGGGCTGGACGAATGATCCGACGGACAGGTGAAGGGTGGAACAGTTGAACAGTCGAAAGATTCAGATTTTCTACTCTCGCCTGCTCTCCTGTCACCTGCTCTCCTTTCTGCTGCTTCCCGCCTCCGTCTCGAGGGCCGCCGTTATCGAGGTCTAAGACGCATGTATAGCATATACAGATGGCTGAGCTTGCTGATTGCAGTGGTGATGTCGGCGCCTGCCGCGGCGGCGGAAGTGCCGTGGTGGAACCGGGCTTGGAAATCGCGCAAGCAGGTGCGGGTGGAGGTGCCTAAGTTCCGCGAGGAGCCTGGATTCGAGAAACTTCGCGGCCCGAAGCCCGATTTCGGCAGGCTGACCGCCAGGGCGCATATCCTGCGCGAAACACCCGGGGCAGAAGGGCACCCCGATGTCCGTGTCGTCGACGCCTCGGGCAAGGTGCTGCCGCACCGCGTGCGCGCTTTCGGCGACAAGACGCGGTTCACGGTTGTCTTCCCCGCGCAGGAGAGGACGGCTGACTACCATATCTATTACGATAATCCGAATGCGAAACACGCTGAACAATCGGAGTGGCGCCCGCCCACGGCGGCCCTGGAGATTGTGGCTGCGAAGCATCATGGAAAGGCAACGTTCGAGCTGGCCGAGGTGCTCAAGGGCCTTCGCGGCCAAGTCGATATCCTCGGCGCTTACACGACATCACACATCTCAGGATCGCTCAGAGCTCCTCGAGCTCCTCGAGTTCCTCGAGGCCGCGGGGGAGGGAGCGGGAGCGGCCTCATCACCAGCATCGAGGGCTATCTGCACTGCCCCATCGGCGGCAGATACATCTTCTCGGTCAACTACCGAGGCGCATCGTATCTCTTCGTCGACGGCAAGCTGGTAGTCGAAGCCCGGGCGCTCTATCCCACCCCGCACACCTGGCCGCAGCCCGACAACGTGATCCTGTCGCCCGGCTATCATCACTTGCGCCTGCTGCTGGTGGAAGCACCGCGCTCCTCCGTAGGTCTCGGCTGGCAGATGCCGGGCATGCCCGACGTCCAGCTCGTCAGCAAGAGCTTCTATGCGCGATACATCAATGCGAAAACCGTCGCCTTCGAGCAGATCGAACGGCCCGAGGTCGTATTCTTCACCCATGAGATTCCGCCCGAGGCGATCAACCTCTGGCGGCCCCGCAAGCTGGCCGGGCCGCTGGTCAACTTCCCCGGATACCGCTTGAAGAAGCCTGTGCCGGTCACCGTGGCCTACACCAGGCTCAACAACCTCAGCACCGTCTCCGATGCCGGCGACGTCGCCTGGCACTGGAAACTCCAGCGGCTGGTGAGCGAGACGAACCCCGTGTCCGCACGGCCCGCACCCGAGCCGAATACGTTCGAGACGTCCGAGAGAGACCCGGCCGTCTTCCTCCAGGTCGGCCAATCATACAGCGTCACGCTGACGGCATCGCGCAAGGGCAAGGAGACCGGCACCTACAGGCGGCTGTTGACCTTGATCATCCCGAGGAAGGCCACGAGCTCCGGCACGTCCAACAGGGTCTACCACATAATCGAGAAGCCGTCTATCCGCCTCGAACTGCTGAGCGCCCCGAATATCGTCTACGCCGGTGAAGAGAATAACGCCGCCTTCCGAGTGGTGACGAACCTGAACCACCCCGTGCCGGTCGACTGGAAGGCGTGGATAATGCGCGGCAAGAAGCGCGAGAACGAGCAGACCGGGAGGTTCTTCGCGGGCACGGGCGAGGACGTGGTGATGAGCTTCCCGCTGCACCTGGGCGATTTCCCCGAGCGGCAGGGATCGATGACCGTCAGCCTCGAAGTGCTCGACACCGAAACCAACCGCGTCGAGTTCGCTATCGTGCCGTCGCCGAGTAACTTCTCCAAGCTGACCGCTCCGCGAGGGTTCTTCGTCAATCCCGCGGGCCAGCGGACGATTATCTGCACGACTTATGAAAACGAGGCGGACTATCGCCGTTGGATGGCCCTGAAATACCTTGCACGAAAGCTCGACAGAGGCCCAAAGAGCGTCATGATCTTCGGCTCGACTATGACCAATGCCGCCGTGGTACGGCCCATCCTCGGCGGTCAGCCGGGGCGCCCCGCAGAGGCGGGCAAGAAGACCACCGGCTACGCCGATTACTTCGAGGAGATGGTCAAGGGCAAGGCCGCCGGCGTCACATTCGTGCCGCGGACCGGCGGCGCCGCGCCGATACTGTCAGACGTCATCGAGATGAGCAAATGGCTCAGCAAGAACAAGACACAGGTGGCGATCATCGCCCCCGGCCTCGACGATGCTGAACTCGGCGCCTCGCGGGAAGATTTCGCACGCGGGCTCGACGTCATCATCGACCTGCTCCGCGACCAGGGCCACTACGTCAAGATCATCCTGGTCACGCCGCCGCCGCTGGTGAGCAATCCCGAACTCTCCGAGCTATATACCCTCGAGATGCGTAACATCGCCATCAAGCATCACGCCAGAATCGTCAACATCCACAAGCTGCTGCTCAAGCGCAACAACTGGCGCGACGCATATCGCGCGTCACCTGGCTCGGAAGTCTTCAACCTCTACCCGAACGACGCAATGCAGAAACTCATCGCCAGGAAGATTGCCGATAAGATGTAAACGTGGAGCAGCCGTAGGGGCGGTTCGCGAACCGCCCCTGCATTAGGAGCACAAAATGGAACTGCTCGACGGCAAGACGTTGCATCGGCGGGTGATCCTGGATACGATGCTCGGTGCGCGTGAGACCGTATGGATCGCCACGGCCAACGTGAAGGACTGCCGGATCGAGCGGGACGGCGAATATCGTTCGATCGTCGAGGCGTTCGCCGAGCTTTGCGGGCGTGGCGTCGAGGTGCGGCTGCTCCACAGCGGGATACCGTCGGCGGCGTTCCGCGAGAGCCTGAAGCAGGTGGAACTGGCAGGCGACCCCAACTTCAGGATGCGGCGCTGCTCGCGCGTCCACTTCAAGGCGATTCTCGTGGACGACCGCCATCTGTACCTGGGCAGTGCGAACCTTACGGGCGCAGGGCTGGGCGCGAAGAGCGCACGCCGCCGCAATTTCGAAATCGGCATCATCTCGCAGGACCAAGCGGCCTTCGAGCACGTCGCCAAGCTCTTTCATCGGATATGGGAGGGCGAGTTCTGCGGCGACTGCGGCCACCGGGACATCTGCTACGTGCCGCTGGAAGAGCCGGAATGATGATGCCGGCCACGTTCGATCCAAAAGGTGCTTGAATGCGAATGATGAGCTTCGCACGGCTGATGCGGGTGAGCAATGTTTTCACCGCAATGGCCGATGTCTGGGCGGGATTCTTCCTGGTCCAGGCTGATCTGGTTGAGGTGTACGACGTCGGCCGCCTGCCGGCCCTGCTGCTCGCGTCCGCGTGCATATATTCGGCAGGCATGGTGTTCAACGACGTCTTTGACGTCGAGCGCGACCGAGAGATTCATCCTGCCCGCCCGCTGCCGTCGGGCGAGGTGAGCGTTCGCTCTGCGGTGATATTCGGTGCGCTGCTGCACGCTGTCGGCCTTGCTTCGGCTGCGACGGCCGGGCTGTTCCCGGCACTCACGACCGCCGCCGTCATCGGGCTGACTTTCGCCTATAACGGCTGGCTCAAGCGATATCGCATCACGGGCAGCGTCACGATGGGCGCCTGCCGCTTCGGCAACATGCTGCTCGGGATGTCGCCTTCGCTGCTCATACTTCCCCTTCGGCTGATATTCCCCGGCTTCCTGGCGATTTACGTGCTGGTTGTGACGCTGATCAGCACGCTCGAGGAATCGGAGCGTCCGCGCGGCCCGTTCACGGCGCTGCTGGCGTTCGAACTGGTAGTGATCGGCGCGCTCGGGGCGTATCTCTACAGCAGCCAATCACACTACCCGGCTGCCGATGAACTCGCGACACTGGCGGGCAAGGTGCTCGGAGCTCTCGCCCTGTGGATTCTCGTCACCGCCATCGGAGCATTGCGCCGTCCGAATCGGAGCAGCATCGGCCAAGTGGTACGCGTCTCGCTGATGGGCATAATTGTTTTCGATGCCGCGATGCTGATCGGCACGGGCCAACTGCACTGGGCAAAGATGCTCGTGCTCTTCCTGATCCCCACCTACCTGCTGGGGCGGATGCTCCCGCGTCCGCGACCTTCAGGCGGACGGGTAGGGCCGTCCATTGAAAACCGCCCCGAATACTGCTCAGATAATGGTGATGTGCCTCAATAATAATAATGACGCTGCATACGCTGTCACGTGATTCGGTAAAGGCGCTGTTTGCCGAGACACGTCTTCCGGAACCTGTTGAGTTGGAGCGGCTCTGAGGCGCGCATGCGTCTACGGTGGGTTCGGAAGCCCGCGTCCGACCGAGGCGAGCCTGTATCGCACGAGCAGCCACGCGACCACGCCATATAGCACCAGTGTTGCGAAAAGCACGGGCGAGAGAGCCTTCAGCTTGGGGATCGCGCAAATCGCCTGCAGCGCAAACGATACGGCCAGCCCCCAGCCGACTACCCTCCGTTCCAACGCAGTCGCCTCGCAAGCCGACAGGAACACCAGCCCCGCCGCAACGGGCACCAGCAGCACCACGTGATGCGAAGTCAGCGATACTTCCGACAGCTCGAGCATTGCGATCAACGCTGCGGAATACTGCAATCCGCGAACGATCGGCGGCTCGGCTGGACCCTTCCCCCACCACAGCGGCAGAAGCAGAACCAGCAGCAGCACGCCGGCCCATTTGCCGATCCGTCGCGCCTGGGCCGTCGTCAGTTCCGCCACGTTGACGAACCATTCTTCTTCTTTGCCGATGGCATCCATCTTCGTCAGGAAACGGCACGAGGCCGCAGTGATCGACTGGTTGATGCTGCGGTACGGATTCGTGATGATCCCGAGGGCGCCTCGGTGGTGGTAGGGGATCATTACTTCATCCCACCAGCGCTCGTGGCGGTGGATGTTGCCCTCGGGGCCATGGACGAGGCTCGGCAGAACGCCGACGAATAGCACAAGCCCGGCAACCATTCCTGCCAGGGCTCTCCAGTTGCGCTTCCATAGCAGGTAGAAGCCCAGGAAGCACGGGGTCAGCTTCATCGCCGCCACGAAGCCGAGCAGCATCCCGGCCAGGAACGGCCGGCCGCCCTTCAGCATCAGGTACAGGCCGCCGCATACGCACAACAGTATAATGAGGTCCGTCTCGCTGCGGAGCATGACGTTGAGCATCATTCCGAACATCAGCATGGAGGCGAGCACCGTGACGCCGAAACGCGGTTCGCTCTCCGGCGGCCATATCGCACGAACGCACAGGAGCGGGCAGAAGATGACCGCCGCCGCGTTGCACAGCCAGAAGAGCACCGCACCCAGGCCCATGGGCCCCCAACTGAATGGAGCGAACGCGAACGCAAAGAAGGGAGGATACGCGCGCTTGTGGCCGAAGACGTCGTAAATGTCGCCCCGGTCGGGGAACTCTTCGACCTCCTCCCAGCCGTTCAGCGTTCCGCCGTCGAAGAGCGTCTCCCATTCGCCGTCGGGTTCTGTCGGGCGGATGCGAACGTTGCGGGCATAGGCGTTCATGTCGCGCGTTACCAGGGCGAGCGGCCGGGTGTAGTTGTAACTCGGCCAGACTTGAAACGTGCGGCCCGCAGTGGGCACGTCGAGCATCTTCCGCTTGTCGATCCAGGCTTGGATCGCATCTGACGTCACCCGCAGCCGAACCCGGAACCACTGCCCCGGCCAGTAGAACTTCCGCCGCATTGTGCCGTTGAGCACCATGCCGAGGCCGTCGAGGCCGACGAGCCCCGTCTCGCCGCCGCCGCAGGCGCCGATCACGTAGACGCCCCGTTCGCCGCCCACGGGGAAGACGACAGCGGGCAGCCCGCTCCATTTGTCGGGCGTCATTCCCTCGAACTCGAGCTCGTAACTCTCGGGGAACTCCTCGCGGGTGCAGACGAGCGCCGTCCACGGATCGCCGGCTTCGAGGAGGATGCGTCCGCCGTCGATGCCGACTTCGCCGGGTTTGCCCGGCGGCAGCAGTGTCACTCGGGATATCCGGCGGAAGCTTGGGAATTCGGATGAGTGCTCATACGCGCGCACAATGGTGATGATGCCGCCGATGACGAGCAGGGCAGCCAGTGCGATCTTCGCACGCCTGCGCGCATTCGGCCTGACCCAGTAGTCGTTCCATCGATCGAATGTGAATTGCATCGGGGGTTTGCGCCCAGCCGCTCTTATGATCTTTGGGTTGATAAAGCAACATTCG
>JAUWKK010000257.1 GCA_030614245.1 Planctomycetota bacterium
CCATAAACTCCATGATCAGCATCAGGCCGCATATACTGTAGAGCTCCTTGGTGGGCCGGCCCAGGCTGGGGTCGAACTCGCCGCCGAGGATATCGGCGGGCATCAGTTCGAGGATGGCCCAGCGGAAAACGCCTTGCCAGCTTCCCTGGATTCGCTTGAGCCCGCCCCCTTCTGCCAGCCAGGCTTCCAACTGATCGAACAGCAGCTTTTGTCTCGGATCGACAATGTGTCGCATAAGTGGGGTAACTCCTTTGCTGTCAGACACTTAAGTATACCCCATAAACTGGCCTGTGTCAAGGAAAAAAACGGCGATAACTTATTATTTTACAAGCTTTTACGTTAGCGCTGCGGCCCCGCCCGGACTTTTGGCGGGGGCGTCTGAATACTGGCTACTGCACACTGCCCACTGAATCACTGCCCCCTCACGTTGATCCTCGACATTCGCATCGCAAGATAGCTCGACAATGCGACATCGAGGGAATCGGTGGTTGTCAGCGGGACAAAATCTATCCTGTTCTGCCGGCAACCGCGCTGGAGCGTCCTGCAATGTTCATCGAGCGCGGCGAGATATTCCTTCTTCAAAGAGAGCGGCTCCGCGAAGACTTGCGGAAGCTGCTCCATTCCTTTGAAGAGCGTCAGGTTGCTGAACGGAAACTCGCGCTCGAACGGATCGAGCACGTGCAAGACGATCACCTCGTGCTGCTTGTGGCGGAAATGCTTGAGGCCGGCGAGGATTCTCTGCGGATCGTCGAAAAGATCGGAGATGATGATAACCATCCCCCTGCGGTGAAAACGTTCGGCCAGCTCGTGGAAGACCCGGCCGGCCATCGTCTTGCCGGAGGGTTCGCATACTTCGATCTCGTGGAGGAGCAGCTTCTTGTGCGACGGATGGGAGCTGTCGGGGATGGACTTGCGGATGGTGTCGTCGAAGAGCGCCATCCCCACGGAGTCCTGCTGTTCGAGCAGCATATGCGTGAGCGATGCGGCGATGTAGCGCCCGTACTCGAGCTTGGATATGTCGCCGCTGGCGTAACTCATCGATTCGCTCACGTCGAGGAGCACATAGGCCCGCAGGTTCGTCTCTTCTTCGTACTGCTTGATGTAATAGCGGTCGCTCTTGGCGTAGACGCGCCAGTCGATATGCTTGACGTCGTCGCCGGGCACGTATTCGCGGTGCTCGGCGAATTCCACACTGAATCCGTGGAACGGGCTCTTGTGCATGCCGGCCATGAAGCCTTCGACGATCAGCCGCGCCTTAAGATCGAGCCGCGCAATGCGCACGAGGACCTTGGGATCGAGGTATCTGCGTGGGTCGGACGTGCGTTCCTGGCTCGTATCCGGTGTCATCTGTCGGCGAAAGCCCCCGGTAGCGGCGCGCGACCGCCCGTCTATTGTTACTTCACCACGTTAGGCAGCCTGGGATCGGTTGCCACGTCGCTTTCCGATCGCGGGAGCCGTTCGAGCAGCCTTGCGATGATCTTGTCGGGCGTCTCGCCTTCGGCCTGTGCGTTGAAGTTCGTGATGATCCTGTGCCTGAGCACCGGCGGTGCTACTTTGCGGATGTCTTCAATCGAGACGTAGTAGCGGCCCTCGAGGATCGCCCTGGCCTTGGCGCCGAGGATAAGATACTGCCCGGCGCGCGGGCCTGCCCCCCAGGAGACCCATTCATTGATGAAGTCGGGGGCTTCCGGCATGCCCACGCGGGTCATTCGGGCTAGTTTCATCGCGTACCGGATCACGTGCTCGGCAATCGGCACGCGGCGGACGATATGCTGAAGCTCGATTATCTGCTCGCCATCGAGCACCGGCTCGAGATCGTCCGACATAACCGCCGTCGTCAGCCGCAGGATGTCATACTCCTCATCCTCGGTCGGATAATCGACCAGGATCATGAACATGCACCGGTCGAGTTGTGCCTCGGGCAGGGGATAGGTGCCCTCCTGCTCGATCGGGTTCTGCGTGGCGAGCACGAGGAACGGGTCGCTGAGCGGGTTCCTGACGCCGCCTACGGTGACCTGCCGTTCCTGCATTGCCTCGAGCAGTGCCGCCTGCGTCTTCGGCGGCGTGCGGTTGATCTCGTCTGCGAGGATCATATTCGAGAAGATCGGGCCGCGCAGGAACTTGAACTCCCGGTGGCCCGTCAGCTGGTCGTCCTGGATGACCTCGGTGCCGGTGATGTCCGACGGCATGAGGTCGGGCGTGAACTGTATACGATGGAAATCAAGAGAAAGTGACCGGGCCAGCGAGCTGACCATCAGCGTCTTGGCCAGGCCGGGTACGCCGACCAGCAGAGCATGCCCGCGGGCGAACATCGTAATCAGAAGTTGCTCGATGACCGCATCCTGGCCGACGATTACTTTGCTCAACTCCTCGCGGATACTGGCGTATGCTCTCCTGAGTTGATTAATCGCCTCGAGGTCGCTCGATTGCTCTCCGGCCTCAGGCTCCACGGAAACTTCAACCGGCTCCGTTTCGATCGGGTCGGCATCATACGGCCGGCTTTCGGCAGTATCTTCAGGCTCAATCGGCTCTTCCGGCGGTATATCCGGCATCAGATCATCTGGCATTGAAAGGTTCCTTCTAACTGGCAGAAACGCCAAGCCTTGTCATGCTGAGCTCTGAGCGAAGCATCTTTCGCCGGTTGAACGCGCATGAAGCCAAAGATTCTTCGCTTCGCTCAGAATGACAATTTATCGCGACCTTATTATACCGCCTGGGATGCGCTCATTCCAGCATGAAGTTATGATGGCATTGTCGGCAGTAGGGGCAGGGGTGGCACGTTCAAGCAGAGCTTGGACGTGGAGGACGCACGGCCAGCCGAAAACGGTGACCGCGGCACCCGGTACCCCTGCAAAACCGGCAGGGCCGGTGTATAATCAAGCCCGCCCGAAGCAGGCGGGCGCACAATTTCTTGCAAGCAGGGGCTTGCCATCTGTCGCTTCTCGGTGTATCCTTAATAGGCAGCGTAATGCACGAGAGACCCCCGCAGCGAGGATAGGCAATATGGCGAAGCTGATCGCAATGACGGGTCCTGATGCCGGCACCGAGTATACGCTGTCGGGTGATACGATCATCGGGCGCAGTGATGACGCGGACGTAGTGGTCGCATCCAGGAAGGCTTCGCGTCACCACGCCAGGATCGCGCGCTCGTCGCGCGGCTGGATGATCGAGGATCTTCACAGCCACAATGGTACAACGGTCAACGGTCGGAAGATCGCCAAGACCGTCTTGCGAGACGCGTACCAGGTGGTGATCGGCCGGATACCGTATCTGTTTGTCGAAAGCTACACGCCGAAAAGCAGGCTGGGCAAGACGCCGGCAGAGGGCAAGGTTCACCGTGCGAAGGTTATTCCGCCGAAGAAGAAGCCGCACCGCGTACCGACGAAGTTCGCGTCGGACGCTCCTGCCGAGCCATCTCCCGCAGAAGAGAAGAAGTCGGGAGAGGAAGTTCCTGAGGCCGAACCCAGGCCGGCGAGCGTCGACACGAACGATGAAGATCATTTCGATACGGATGTCCGCGGAACGGCCGCGCACCTCGGCGAAGAGCCCGATCCGCTACTGGGAGCCACCCCGCTGCATGTCTTCTCGTGGCACGGTGACGAGCACATCGTCGAACTGCTCATCGCGAACGGGGCAGATGTCAACGCTAAGGACAACGTAGGCGATACGGCCCTGCACGAGGCGGCCCGGGGTGGCCACAAAGATGTCGCCGAGATGCTCATCTCAGAGGGAGCCGACGTGAATGCCGTCAACCAGCAGGGCTCGACGCCGCTGCACGAATCCGCGGGCGAGGGCCGGGAAGAAGTCGTGCGCCTGCTCCTGGCCAACAAAGCAAACCGCGATCTCACCAACGCGGACGGTCACAAGCCGATCGATTTCGCCAGGCAGAACGCCCACGAGAAGGTTGTCGAACTGTTGGCGGATGATGGGGCGGGAGATTGAACCGCCCGTCAGGCCGGGCTTGGTCTGCCCCGTCCATGCAGGATTGGATAACCGATTCCAGCCGCGACGGCGAGAGCAATGCCGACGGACACTGCCGACGCGGCAGTCATTCCTACAGCCAGCCCAATAGCTCCAAACGGTACTACGAGGGCGGACATGAGCACTGCGCGCGTTGCGGCGGTCAACTCGGCAACCTTGGCCGAAGCTCCCAGATGGCCCGTCTGCTCGGGCACGAGCATCAGCAACCCGGTCGTTGCCTCGAAGAACGTCCCCGCCAGCCGGATCGTCAGCATCCAGCCGAGCAAAGGCAGCCAGTCGCCCTGTCCGCCGAACAGGAGCCCCGCGAGTGGACGTCCCGCCAGGGCAGCGGCGACGGCAACGGGCAGGAAGAACAGCGTCATCCGCCGCAGTTTGCGCCTGATAGACCTCGTCAGGCCGTCCTGATCCTCGATGGCCGCCAGGTTGGCCACCTCGAGTTCGGCCGATGCCGAGACAACTCCGGTCGGCACAGCTTCGACGGCCCGCGCGACAGTATCCACGATCCCGAGCACGGCTACATACCCGGGCCCGAGCAGCGAACCGAGCAGCCGTTCTATCACAACGTGCGCCTCGGCCCCCCGGCCGGTACCGGCGGGACGATGCACGGCGTCGCGCATCCCTCGTGCCCTTGCCCGGCCGAACCGCTTCGCGCGCCGCCTGACTCCG
>JAUWKK010000252.1 GCA_030614245.1 Planctomycetota bacterium
GCACCCATAGATCTCCCTCGTACGGCTTGTTTGCCCGGAAGCACATGCCCCAGCTATTGAGGCTCCGGTTCTCGACGCCAATGGCTCCATCGCCACCGGTCAGCGTGATTCGCTGGCTTTGCTTTCCAATGAAAGGCTGGTCCGTCTCCAGGGAGAACCGACCGTCTGGCCCACCAAGACGCACGGGGCACCACGTGCAGGTTACATCATCCACTTCGGCTCCGGCCTCGAGCGGGATCGACCGTCTGGCACCATCCGAGCGGATCCACAGGTTACGAAATTGCGCCGCCCTCTTCCACGTCTGCAAGCCAACGCTGCCTGCCGGCAGCGGGTCCTCGTCATCCTGCCAGGAGAACACTACCCTGCCATCCACCTCGACCTGAAGCTCCGCACCATTGATCCGGGCGACCAGGGCGATCCATCGACCGGCGGGGACTTCAATATCCACGCTGCGGGACTGCGTCAACTTGTGACGCCGCCGCCCCACTGTCAGCGTATTCCGTCTGGGGTCCAGCGATATGTCGTAGCCGACGAAGGCGCTGATCCCTTTCCGGGCCTCCCGTGTGTGGATAATCATGCTGGCGTTGCCGCCCCCTTCGTCGTCGAAGTATACTTCCACGCCGGCTTCCCCGTCGGCAAAACTCACGTCATCCGCAACGAACAGCGGGGCCCCTTGCCCCGAGTCCACATGCAACACGCCATCCCGGATACTCCACCACGAACCAAAGGCCTCGAAGCCCAGGGGAGGCACGGCAGCCGGAGGCTCCTGAAAACTCTCCCCGAAGATCATCTGGCTGTAAATGCCGCCGTAGAGCGCGTGGTTGACGTCCTCAATGCACGCGCCGGTCATGTACCGTGTGAGCGAGTTCTTCACTTCATCGGCTCGAACGCGTATGTGCGCCTCATCGCCGTCTCCAGCAGCCGCCGCGCCGATTGCAGCAGAAGAAAGCACGCCATATGCAGCTATCCCATCTCTCATTAAGATATTCGTCATCGAAGGTTTGTCCTCATTCATAACAGGCCCGGGCGCGTGCCGGATGAATAGCAATCGCACCAGCGCGACCCAGGCCGCTCCGGCGCAGTTGCCGAGCGATATCTCAATTATGACAGCCATCTTATGCGCATAAGCGCTTATGCGCGCCCAACCTCTTCTCGGCCCGTAGGGTTTCCTACTCCGCCCCACCACCGTGCAGCGCTCTCAGCGGAGCACTTCGTCCTGGACTCTGTGCCAGAGCTCCATTGCCAGGTCGGCTTCTTCCGCCCCGACCTCTGCATGGAAGACCAGTCCGCTGCGCGTGTCGTAGGGGCTGAGCGCTCTGCGGAAGTATTTCTCCAGCGATTCGCCATCGGCGCGCGGCAGCGTCCCGAGGTGAACTACGCCCAGCTCCTTCAGTCTTCGCATCTCACCGATCCAGTCGCCGGCAGTAGTCCAGTTCAGGCCGCGCAGGCCGTCGATTTGGGCATAGTGCTCGTGCAGGTGCAGGCCTTCAGACCGGTTGTAGCCCGGCATTCCGCCGCAGTAATGCATCCAGCCTCCCCCGAAGACGGCAAACGCCTGCTGCTGATACGGCTGGACGAACTCGCGGTAAAGCTCGGCACTTACGAGTATGTCGCTGTCGCCGCAGATCCGCACGCCGCCGTTCTCCATCCAGTAGCCCACCACGTTGCCACCGGACAGCGGATCTCCGCTAATGCTCTTGCACAGTCTCGATACGGCCACGTAGACGTCTGTGCTCTTCTGCATCAGGTCGTGGACGAAGGCCGGATCATCATGAAGGTCGAGGAATATCTCGTGCCCGCGCGCCTGGGCGGCGATGTCGAACGGGCCCTGCTGATCGCAGTGATACACGCTCATCAGTTCGGCCAGCCCGTGGTCGCGAAGCACATCCGAATGGTGCTGCATGTGCTCGGTCATGCGAGGCATCACGCCGAGAGAGGATATGTCATCCGGCACTTGGAACTCGGCCAGGGCCTGCTTCGGCACGTACCTGGTTATCACCGGTTTGGTGTGTTCCGGCACAGTATAGTCCGCACCGAGAATCGAGGTGCAGTTGACCACGCCAGTGTCCGCGCGCACGCCGGGAACATAGTCGCTGTTAGTTGCGACGTGTGACAGGACGCCATTCTTGAGCTGCATGAAAAGACTCTTGGCCGGATCGTGGAACTGCTCGGCCCAATTGAACTCAGGCATATCGGCGGTTTCCGGCACGGGCCTTGCAAATGTCATCGGGATATAATCGGCCGGCCGGCCGGCGAGGACATCTGCGTGCCGCCTTTTTGCCGTGGCGATGGTGTCGGCGTTCAACCGCAGGGCCACCATATCGCAGACTGCATCCAAAAGAGACTTCGTTTCCAGGGCCATATTGAACTCCTCACGCCGGACCTTCCCCCACGTTGCCGAGCGAACACCGCTCATGGCGAATCGTATCCCAAGCAGTTTAACCGCATCGGCGAATTTTTGCAAGCAGCAGATGATGAGTTCTCCTGAGGGCAGCCGGAACCGTGGGGATCGTCCTGGTGTCCGGTTATGGCGGCCCCCGCGGAGGGCTTGGCCTTTGGGGAAAGGCCATCTTCTTCATCGAACCGACACAGCATGATTTGCCTATGCACCGGCCAACGAGAACGCGATCCCCGTCTTTGCCGATACCGTATTCACCCGTTCCCGCTATGGCCGCTCCGCTGAGATTTCTCTTGCGATTCCAGCAGGGCGGGTGTATAATCCGTGACTCTGTTGGCTTCCTGAACTCAGCGCTATCAATGCGAGGAACGTTGTTTGACAGATCATTCGATTTCGCCTCGACTCCGCCTTCGGAGCGGGCACACGCTTCACATCCCCGTGATGGGCACGTGTTTGACTATCGACACACCGTTGCGAGTGGCAAGATATGGCATCTCTTCGGTCATCTCCCTGGTCGACGATGTTCTGATCGAGCAGATGCGGAAGGTGCACTGCGAGCGCATCGGTGAACCCTACGAGGAGATCACCGACCGCGACGAGGATGTCCGTGCGCGGCGGATCACGGCATATCTGAACCTGCTGGACCGCCTCGTGCGCGAACAGGTCGAGGCGCTGCAAGCGTCGCCTTTCGAGCCCGACAGCGAGATCACGCGCTATTTCGAGATGCTGCCCGAGACGCCTCTGAAGCAGACCTATCGCGACATGGTGGATGCCGCCGATCCCGCCCAGAAGGCCCGCATGCAGGATGATCTCCGCCCCCAGGCCCTGCCCGGCAGCATAGACGTGAACATAATGACGAAGCTCGACCGGTTCACCTACCGTAAGGGCATTAAACGTCCGGTCGAGTTCTGTGACGCGCTCTCGGCGCTGCGCGGCTACGCGCTCAGCACGGTGGACTCCTCGATGGTCTTCTCGGCGGGGCTGAACCAGCGGCTCTACCGATACACGGCACAGTTCGATGATTTCTTTCCCGACGAGAACGGCTCAATCAGGAAGCGGATCGTCCTGAAAGTGAGCGACTATCGCTCGGCGCTGATCCAGGGCAGGTTCCTGGCGAAGTTCGGGCTGTGGGTGTCGGAATACCGCATCGAGTCGGGCCTCAACTGCGGCGGCCATGCATTCGCGACGAAGGGCCTGCTGCTGGGGCCAATCCTCGACGAGTTCAGAGAGAGGCGGAACGAACTGTTCGAGAAGGTCCGCGCCCTTTGCGTAAAGGCCTGCGATGCCGAAAGGCGTCCGAGCCCGGCGCGCGAGGCGCGCATCACCGTGCAGGGGGGCATCAGCACCGCCGCCGAGAACGAGTTCCTGCTGAAATACTACAACGTCGACGGCACCGGCTGGGGCACGCCATTCCTGCTCGTGCCCGATGTCGTCACCATAGACGATGAGCATATGGAGAAGTTGAGGGCAGCCGGCGAGGCCGACGTCTATCTCAGCGATGCATCGCCCCTGGACATCCCGTTCTGGGTGCTGCGCTCGTCGGCCAGCGAAGAGGCCCGCCGGCGCCGCATCACCGAAGGCAGGCCAGGGAGCGCCTGCAGAAAAAGCTACCTGCTATACAACACGGAGTTCACCGAGCAGCCCATCTGCACGGCCTCGCGAAGCTACCAGAAGCGCAAACTCGCGCACCTGCCGCAGGAGAATCTCTCCGAGGAACAGCTCACAGCCGTCAGGGAGGGTGTACTGGCAAAGGCGTGCATCTGCCATGAGTTGGGCGGCGGAGCTACGCTCAAGTACGGCATCGACCCTGCAGCGACCCCCGCGCTATGCCCCGGCCCCAACATCGCCGCTTTCTCGAAACTCTCCACGCTCGAGGAGATGCTCGATCACATCTACGGGCGGCTGGCGGGCTCCCTGTCAGACTCCGAATGGCCGCACATGTTCATCACCGAGCTGAAGATCTACGTTGCGGAACTGCGCCGCGATGTGGAGAAGTTCTCGCTGGAACTGTCAGCCCGGATGCCGAAGTACCTCCGCGAGTTCAAGGAGAACCTCCTCAGCGGGATCGACAACTACCGGCGCCTGGCCGAGGAGTTCATCTCGGAGAAAAGGACCCGCTTCCTCGGCGATCTGGCAAAGCTTCAGAGCGAACTCGAGCAGATCCCCTTGCCCACCCTGGGATGACAGTGTTTACATCCGCAGCACTGGCGCCGTTGAAGTGCGCCGCTACAGCGCATTGTTGAGCTTGCCCGCCCCCCATTGGGCGGGCCCTTTCAGGCTGCTGAGGCCTTGACAGGC
>JAUWKK010000096.1 GCA_030614245.1 Planctomycetota bacterium
ACTGAACACTGGCCACTGAATACTGAATCGGGCGTTTCGGCGCGCTCGACGCCACGGGTACGGCAATAGGCTTCAGGCTTCAGGGTTGCCCTTCCGGATTTCTGCCTGGAGCCTGATAGCGATAACAGCAGGGGATGGAAACCATAGATAAGCGGACCCGCCTGCCGAGGCCGGCTGTTGCCTTGATTCCGGCGGCTGCTATGATTGATCTCTATGATTGAGACGTCCACGGACACCGATGAACTTTTGCGGCGCAACCGCGATTCGGACCTGCTGCGATTTACAACCGCAGGCAGTGTCGATGACGGCAAATCGACGCTGATCGGACGCCTGCTCCACGAAGCCAAGGGCATCTACGAAGATCAACTGGCCGCCATCCGCACTCCTTCGCACGTTCTTGAAGATCGGCAGATCAACTACGCGTTCGTCACCGACGGCCTGAAGGCCGAACGCGAGCAGGGCATCACTATCGACGTGGCCTACCGGTACTTCTCCACGCCGAAGCGGCGGTTCATCATCGCCGCCACCCCGGGCCACGAACAGTACACTCGGAACATGGCAACGGGCGCTTCAACCGCCGATCTCGCGGTGATACTCATCGATGCTTCCAAGGGCGTCGTCACGCAATCCAAGCGCCACGGGTTTATCGCTTCGCTGCTCGGCATCCCTCATATCGTGCTCGCTGTGAACAAGATGGACCTGGTGGGCTATTCGCAGGACGTCTTCGAGCGGATCAGCGACGAATACAGCGCGTTCTGTTCCAGGTTCAGCAACGTCCATGACCTTATGTGCATCCCGATCAGCGCGCTCAAAGGCGACAACCTCACCCGACGAAGCCGGAACACGCCGTGGTACAAGGGCTTGCCGCTCTTGAGTCACCTCGAGACGGTCTACATTGCCAGTGATCGGAACCTGATCGATTTCAGGTTTCCCGTGCAGTATGTGTCGCATCCGGACGGACAGGCGCGATGGGCGGCACGTTCAAGCACAGCTTGGACGTGGAGCAAGCACGCCCAACCAAAGACGGTTGACCGCGGCCCCCGGCGCGGCTATGCCGGGCAGGTGGTCTCGGGAGTCGTCAGAGCGGGCGACGACGTGCTCGTGCTGCCGTCGGGCAAGGCTTCGCGCGTGAAGTCGATCATCACGTTCGATGGCGAACTCGAATATGCATTCCCACCGCAATCGGTGACCATCCGCCTGGAAGATGATATTGACATCGCCCGCGGCGATATGCTGGTGCATCCGGGCAACATGCCGCCCGTCGAGTTCGGTGTCGAGGCAATGCTCGTGTGGATGGCCGAAAAGCCGCTCAGGCTCGATCATCAGTATCAGATCAAGAGCACGACGCGAGTTGTGCGCGGACGAGTGACCGGCCTGAAATACCGCATCAACCCCGACGAACTGCACCGCGAGGCAGCATCCGAACTCAAGTTGAACGAGATCGGCCGCGTCGAGTTGCAGCTTTTCAGGCCGATTATGGTTGATGAGTACGAGCGGAACCGCCCGACCGGCAGCTTCATCATGGTTGACTTGGCCGACAACAACACGGTCGGCGCGGGGATGATCATCGAGCGCGCCAAAGATGGTTGACCATATAGAACAGGAGAAAGTAGAGCAGGTGACAGTAGACGATCTGAATCTCTCGACTGTTCCACTGTTCCACTGTTCCACTTTGCGCCCCGTCAGGCCTGCCGTTCTGCCCAAAAAGCAAAAACCGCACGGCTGACCTCTCCCTCTTGGGGGGTAGCGGGGGCACCCCCCCGCTAAAGACATGAGAAAGGTGAGCAGGAGAGCAGGAGACAATGTGTATCCCTCCACTGTTCCACTGTTCCACTCTTCCGGTGAACACGCTCATGGCTGCCCGGCCTGCTTCCACGGAAAGGTGAGCAGGTGAGCAGGAGACAATCTCAATCCCTCGACTGTTCCACTGTTCCACTCTTCCACTTCGGCGTGTCGGGCAGGTATTTGTCGAACTCCTCGAACAGCTTCGTCTCGTATTCGCCGGCGAAGATGCCGCTGAAGAACCTGTCGAGGCCCTCCTCGAAGAGGGCCTGCCAGGACTCCTCCTCGTGGCCCGGATTGATGGGGAAGAAGAGGGCGTTGTTGGCCTTTGCGGCCTTCATGTCGCCGGGAGCGTCGCCGATCATGAGAATATGGTCCGGCTCGAACTTGCCGCCGGCTCCAAGCCGCAAGTGCTCGGCTTTCTTGCCCTTCTCCTGGCCGGCGATCACGCTGACGTACTTCGCCAGGCCGTGCTCTTCCCACTCTCGAGGGAGCGCCGCGGTGGGCGTGGCCGAGACGACAATCATATCCGCCCTGGAAGATGCCTTATCGAGGCTCTCGCGGCAGTATGGGAACGGCGGCACTCCGTGGACCATGTCGGCCACGCTCGCATTGACGGCTTCGCTCCACCTCAATGCCTGTGCGAGCTCGGGGTCGTTGGTTCGCTCGACCGCCTCTTTCAGTGCCGGATTACCGAGCTTCGTCTCTTCATTCATCCATTTTCGCACCGATTTCATCTCGGGTATCTTGACGCATCGCTTGAGCACTTCCGGCCTCTCGCGCAGCAAGTCGGTTACCATGACGAGTGCGGGGAACCGGTTGATGCCCCGCCATTTCGAGTACAGGTTCACGAACTCCGCCGCCGCGCGTGCGTATTTCGATACCGCCTGCAATTTCCAGTGCTTGATGGTGTTCGGAATGAAGCACTCCTTGTGTTTCACTTCCATTGTGTCGAACGCGCAGCCGTCGGAATCGATGCCGATGAAGAAATCATGGTGACGTTCGAGAGCTTTGAGATCGGCCTGCGGGTCTGTCGTCATTACTGGATTCTCCTCCTGATTGTCAAACGCCGCTGTACGACGTGAAGCCGCCATCAACGAGCACGGTGATGCCGGTGATGAACTTCGAGCCTGGCGCGAGCAGCCACACGACCGTGCTGATGAGCTCCTCCGGATCGCCCAGGCGGCCTACCGGTGTGTGATCGACTATCGACTGCCCGCGCGGCGTGAACTCGCCCGTCTCGGCGTCTGTCAGCAGGAACCGGTTCTGTTCCGTCAGGAAGAAGCCCGGAGCGATGGCGTTGACTCTGATCTCCGGCGAGTATTCCTGCGCCATGTGCGTTGCCAGCCATTGCGTGAAGTTCTTGATTGCTTCTTTCGCGGCCGAGTATGCCGGAATGCGCGTTAGCGGGCGGAACGCGTTTATCGAGGCCACGTTCAGGATGCAGCCCCTGCCGGCATCGGCGAAAACCCTGCCGAACACCTGGCTGGGAAGCACCGTGCCGATGAAGTTCAGATCGAACACCCACCTGAACCCCTCCTGCGGCAGATCGAAGAAGCTCGTATCGGCGCTCGTAGATGCCTTCTTGCTGTTGCCGCCGGCGCCGTTGATGAGCACGTCCACCTTGCCGAACTTCTCGATCACGGCATCGCGGGCGGCCTCCAGGCTGGCCTTGTCGAGAACGTCAGCCTTCACGCCGATAGCGTCGCCGCCATCCTTCAGGATCTCTGCGGCTACCTTCTTCGCCTGCTCCTCGGCGATGTCCAGGATGGCCACTCCCATGCCCAGGTCGGCGAGCGCCTTCGCCATTGCACCGCACAGCACCCCGCCGCCGCCGGTGATTACAGCCGTCTGGCCGGAGAGGCCGAATAGACATTCGAGGTCGTGTTTCATCTGCAATTCCTTTTAACATACATCAACACAGATATTGAATTCTTTCTGATCCGCGTTCATCTGTGGTTCCATTGATGGCGATTCAGCCAATCAACGGCTCCACGTGCCTGCCGATGTGCGCCTCGAGAGCCCGGTAGTGCTCCTCCTCGTGGTCTTCGAGCAGTTTCATCAGGCGCTGGTGGAAATCAGGCCGATCCGCAACTACCGAGCCGTACATCACGTGCAGCACCTCACGGGCGTGGAACTGATCCACTATCCCCGGAAGCTCTTCGGCGCTCAGCTCATCCGGCTTCGGCACCTCGGCAAGCCGTGCCGAGACATGATACGACGCACGATCCTCCGGATAACGCTCGCGAGCGAAGGTCAGTATCTCGCGGAAGAACGCCGGATCCAGCTCCGCGGCCACCGTCACAGCCACGAGGTAGCTCGTTCCGGCCGTCTTCAGATGGAGCAGGTCGCCGCAGACCCGCGCGGCAATCGGATAGATGCTGAACTTGTCGCTGCCCGAATGGAAGCCGAGCTTGTAAGGCCCCAGCTCGCGCGCGATTGCATGATGCTTGATAAGCTCGCGCTCGAACACGCCGAGGTCGCCGATGTAATCGACCCCCTTCTCGAACTCGCCTACGTACCTGGGCGCGAGGCTGACCCACTCGACGCCCAGGCGGCGGAGCTCGGTCGCTATGTATCGGTGCTCGTCCGGGCTCGTCGGTGCGGCGGTCTCATCGACCGATACCTCGATCTCGAACGGCCCATCGGCCTTCGCCTTGATATGACGATACATCCGGGCCGAATGCGCGACAGCCCGGCCATACTTGACAGCGGCACGCACGAGCGCCGCCGGCTCGATCTGTTCTGCGAACGCGCGGCGGCAGCCGGCGGAACTGGATTCGAGCTCCTGCCAGGGAAGCGCCTCGAACTTCGCGTCGAGAGCCGCCTCGGGCAGATCGATCTCGTCATCGACGTGCTCTCCCGGATCGATGGTGAACATCACGAAGCCCGCGCGGAGGCAGACATCGGCATCGTCGGGCGTCTTCAGATGATCGGCGTCGGCCCCGTATCCGTCGCGGAAGCCCTCCTGGAAAACACCGAAAGTCGCGTCATCCATCACATCCTGCGGCGAGCGGCGCGTGCGCGTCATCTCTCGGATCGATTGCTGTGCGAGTATGCACTCGACGCCCTTTCCCCGGCAGGCTCGGATATGGCCGGGTGTCGCAATGCCCAAGCGGTCGCCGCAGCCGATAGTCCGCCGCAGTCCGATGCAGCGGGGCCACAGGAACGGCAGCTTCGGGCGCAGGAGAGCCGCACTTGATGCGTCGGCCGGCAGCAGGTTGATTGCCGGCGCCCCGGCATCGCCGGACAGCCTGCCGACTATCCGGCCGCCGTCTTTTCGGGCAAGGAAGAATACCTCACCACCGCCGGCGGCAATGGACTTCGGGTAGACCGTGCAGTCGAAGCGAGTTGAGAGTCTTTCGGCTGTCCGGATCGCTTCATCATCCGGCAGCGGCGGAGCGAGTTCTGTCGAAGCGAGAAGTCTGTTCAGCAGTTCCATTGGCAATTTCCTTTCGCCAAGATGATACCCAACCTTAGGGCATCGGTCAAGGCCGCGTCGGCACGGTAGAGAGGATTCTAACCGCTGATGAACGCAGATAGAAAGAAGATGACTCGTCTCGGCAGGCGGAGCACATCATCTGTGTCAATCCGGTGCCTGCCCGCCTATGGCGGGTTTATCTGTGGTTCCATTACCGCGCAACCGGTTAAGCCTCGAAGCCGACTCTTGCACGAGAGCCGGCCAGACTGTATATTACCGGCTCAGTTATTGTCATTAGAGTGAAAGGTATCGGGCTGTGAAATACAAGAAGCTTGGACGGACGGATATCGAGGTCTCGACGGTGTGTATGGGCTGCTGGGCGATTGTCGGCGATAGTGTCTGGGGCCATCAGGATCAGCAGGAGGCAATCGACGCCATTCACGCGGCGCTCGACGTCGGGATCAACTTCTTCGACACCGCCGAGGCATACGGCAGCGGCCGCTCCGAGAAAATAATCGCTAAAGCGCTCGGCGACCGCATCAGGGACGTCGTCATCGCCACGAAAGTCAGCCCTGACAACCTCGATCCGAGTGCTCTCCGCGAGCACTGCGAGGCGAGCCTCCTGCGGCTGAACGCCGATACTATCGACCTCTACCAGATACACTGGCCGAGTGCCGACCGGCCCGTTGCCGAAACTTTGGGCGTGATGGAGGATCTCAAGGCCGAGGGCAGGATACGCGCCATCGGCGTCTCGAATTTCGGCAGCAGTTACCTGACGGATTTGGTCGATGCCGGCAGGGTCGAGACGAATCAGCTCCCCTACAGCCTTCTCTGGCGGCCGATCGAGCACGAGATCCAGCCGCTGTGCATCGAGAACGACATCGGCGTCCTGTGCTACAGCCCGCTGCATCAGGGCCTGCTGACGGGCAAGTTCGCGTCGGCCGACGACGTGCCCGAGGGCCGGGCGCGCTCGCGGCTGTTCTCGAAGGATCGCCCGCAGTCGCGTCATTATGAGCCCGGCTGCGAGGAGGCCACATTCGCCGCAATAGACCGCATCCGTGAGATATGCGAGGCCATAGACCTGCCGATGGCGGCCGTCTCGCTCGCCTGGCTGCTCACTCGCGATGCCGTTACGTCCGTGATCGCCGGCATCCGCAACCCCAAACAAGCGCTGGAGAATGCACGAGCCGCCGAGATCGACCTCGATCCCAGCGTCATCGAGCAGCTTTCGCAGGCCACCGAAGAAGTGAAGGCCTACGTCGGCACCAACGCCGACATGTGGCAAACCGATACCCGGATGGAACGATAGGCCCGGCTGCTTGACAACCCGGAGCCACCCGAATAGAATATCCCCCCTTCCCGCCTCAGGCGGGCTTGAACTTGGCTGATTTAAGGAGTTTACACGAGTGTTCACTGTCATCGCCGAACGCATCAACATGACCCGCAAGCGCATCAAGAAGGAAGTCTGGGGCCGCAATGCCGAGTTCATTGCGGGAGAGGCAACGCGCCAGGCCGAAGCGGGAGCGACGCACATCGACATCAACGCCGGGGGTGATCCCGCCAAAGAGGTTGACGACATGGAGTGGATCACCCGGGTGGTCGCGGATGCCGTCGAGCTGCCGCTCGTATTCGATTCGAGCAATCCGGAGGCGCTCGAGAGCGGCCTGAAGCTCTGCAACCGTCCCGGCACGATCATCAATTCGATCACCGGCGAAAAGGACCGCATCGAGACTATCCTGCCGCTTGTTTCTGAATACAACACGGGCGTAGTCTGCCTGACGATGGACGACACCGGCATGCCGGCGGATTGTGATGGGCGCATGCGGGTCACCCGCGACCTGACAGGGGCTCTCGAAGAGCGCGGGATCGGTCTCGACCGTGCGTATTTCGATCATCTGGTGCGTCCCGCATCGACTAATCCCGGCCAGGCGCGGTGCGTCCTCGATGCCATCGCGGCCACGCGGCGAGAGTTTCCCGAATCGCACATCTGCCTGGGATTGAGCAACATATCGTTCGGCCTGCCGCAGCGGAACAACCTGAACCGAGCGTTCCTTGCAATGCTCGTCGCCGCGGGAGCCGACGGTGCGATAGTGGACCCCTGCGAGAAGGGATTGATTAACACGCTGCTCTCGTCGCGAGCCGCGCTCGGCCTGGATGACTATTGCATGGAGTACATCCGCGCGCAGCGTGCAGGAAGGCTGTAGGGCCTCCTGCCTGCCGGCGGCAGTCGCCCTCCCACCGAGCCGAGTCGCTGTAAGCTGAATAGACGGGATCGTGAACCGCGGCGCGATGCGCGCTGCAAGATTAATACTACTGATCGCTTAACCTGGAGCCGCAATCTATGACAATCACGCCATGCCGCCCGAAGTGGAAGGGCACAATGACCGATCGCGAGCGATTCAATAACCAGATGCACTACAAGCCCGTCGACCGGTGCTTCAACATGGAGTTCGGATACTGGAAGGAGAACTTCACGCAATGGAGCATATTCACCGAGAACGGCATTACGAATAACGGCGAGGCTGATATCTTCTTCAATTTCGACCGCATAGGGGGAGTCGGCGGCAATACGTGGATGAGTCCTCCGTTTGCATCGGAAGTTATCGAGGAGACCGAGACGACGCGGATAATGATGAACGGCGACGGTCTGCTTGCCGAGGTGCCGAAGGACGGCCACGACACGATCCCGCATACATCAAGGCGACGATTGTCACACCAGACGACTGGAAGCGCTGCAAGGAGGAGCGTTTCCGCCGCGACGACCCGGCGCGCAAGATCGACGTGGAAGCGCTCAAGGAAGCCCATCCGCCCACGCGCGACTATCCCCTTGGTGTCAACTGCGGCTCGATGATCGGCAGTATCCGCAACATGCTGACGTTCGAGGGCCTGGCGTACGCCATTTATGATTACCCCGACATGCTCGAAGACATGGTCGAGACGTGCTGTCTGCTAGTCGAGGATTTCCTCGACCAGGTGCTTGGCGAGATCGAATTCGACTATGCATCCGCCTGGGAGGATATCTGCTTCAAGAGCGGCCCCATCGTGTCGCTGCCGTTCTTCCAGGACGTTGTCACGCCCAGGCTCAAGCGCATCGGCGACAAGCTGCACGATACCGGCATAGACGTCTGGTATACAGATTGCGACGGCGACGTGCGGCCTCTGCTGCCGTCTTTCCTCGAGGCCGGCATAAACTGCCTGTTCCCATACGAAGTGAACAGTTGTGCGCATCCGGCCGAGCTGCTGGCCGAATACGGCAAAGAGCTGCTCATCATGGGCGGCATCGACAAGATCGAGCTAGGCAAGGGCCGCGACGCGATCAAGACCTATCTCGAGAGCGTCGCTCCGCTCGTTGAGCGCGGCGGCTACATACCCTTCTGCGATCACCGATGTCCTCCGAACGTCGCGGTCGAAGATTACCTGTACTATCTCGACCTGAAGGAAGAGATGTTCGGCATGAAGTAGCCCCGGAGCCATCTGCGCATCTGCCCGAAGTCGGGCAGGCCATGCCATCGGCAGGGTAGACACGTGAAGCAGAGCTTGGACGTGGA